>NZ_JBMDWE010000036.1:0-37229 GCF_053579655.1 Gelidibacter sp.
TTTTGGTTTCGAACGCAACTTTAGGAGCTAAAAAATCATTGAGCATCGATTACTCAATCTCAGCGGAAAAAGCACAAACTGAACTTTTAGGAAAAGCACCTGGAACTTACACTCAAAAAGTAACATACACGGCAACGGCTCTATAGTCCAAAGCAAAATAAAAATCACTAAATTCTCCTAACTCAATAAAATTGATTTAGGAGAATTTATGAATTTAGGCCGTTGTTTGCCATACACTAATAGATCTGTAATTAACAATAAAAAACAAAATCATATCTTTGTGGTTTCGTAAATCCCATTTCGATTTTGAAAGTCCAATTCACCTACAACTCCCAAGCCTTCAATGGCGCAGCTATACACAAAAGTTTATTTAGATAGCCACAGCTTTATAGCGCACTTTAAACTTAAAACAGAGACTCTAATCCCTATTATATATTTGATTTTTTTCACCAGCCTTAAATTAAAACCTACACCTATGATGCCCAATCACTTTAAATTCTTTTTGACTCTTGGCTTTCTAATCACATTGACGACTTCTGGATTTTCTCAAGGCGTTTCTATGTCTCCCACCCGATTGTTTCTAACTGGAAATCCAGGAGAAAAGGTTACGGAAACGGTAATTTTGAACAATAGTTCTGATAAAGATTACGTCTTTAATATTAATGTTAAAGACTGGAAAAGAGAACTAGATGGCAATAAAATTTATTCTGAACCAGGCAGTTTAGACACCTCCAATGCTTCTTGGATTTCTACATTTGAAAACACGGTCTCCGTTCCGGCGAAATCTACTCAAGAGGTCCTAGTTACCATGACGATTCCTAAAGATGCGTCACCATCAGCATTGACCAATAGTATGCTGTTTTTCACGCAAATTTCAACACAAGCCGATAAAGCCCAAACGCAAAACGGAATAGGCATCATCGCACTATTTGAGTTTGGACTCCATGTGTATTATACGCCGACTGGTAATCAAATAAATAGCATGGAAATCACTGCTATTGAAGAGATTAATGATGCCTTTTCTAAAGAAAAAAAGATCGCCGTTAGCGTTATCAATGATGGGAATATCGTAAACGATGCCACTGTACAATTTGAACTGACGAATACTGAGACTGGTGAGGAAATTAAATTGGATTCCAAAGCGATGTCTTCCATGCCAGGAACGGAGCAAGTTATCTACTTTACTTTACCAACATCTATTTCAGGACAATATTTGGGCGTCACCATAATTAAAATGTCTGGCACCAATGATTTAAGAGTAGGAGAAAAAACATTCGATTTCTAATTTAATTCTTGAAACAATCACTCCATATTCCCAAAACTCTAATCAGAAAGCTCCTTTCATTTTGCATGATTGTTTTTCTGCCGTGTTCTTATGTCTATAGTCAAGAGGTAAGGGAAGTGGATTTTCATTTTGAAACGGACAGTATTGCTGTCCAAAAAGGGTCCACCTTCACCAATTTCCTGGTTATAAAAAACCGAAGCGCCAACAATATTACCATTGACAAACTGGCTCCAGAATTAAAATATCCTGGGTTATTATTAGCACCCAAACCTAATTTTGACATTCTTCCTGATGAGACCAAGCGTTTCCCTATAAAATTTATAGCAAGCTTGGATTTTATGATGCTTCAGGCCAACGCCATCACTTTTAATCTCACATATAGTTCGATGGCGCGTGTCGAAAACATCAGTACTTCTTTCAGCTTAAAAAAGCCTGAAGAAAAAAACATTGCTATCATACCCTTTTCGCGCGAAAATTACATCAATCCAGATACTCCTGAAACCATCATCACTATGTTTGTGGAAAACCGAGGCTATTCAAAACGCAGCATAAGGCTCGATTTTCAATCCGCTCCTGAGGACTTGGAGATGATGCCAAGGCAACAAACCATTTCCTTAGAAGGTCAAGAAAAACGATTGGTAGAAATTACAATTTCCATAAGGCGTCAAAACACTTTATTTCCTGATTATAATATTCAGGTAAGAGCTACCGACCTTACCAACAATGAGAACGTGGGAAGCAGCTATATAAAACTTGTAGTATTATCGCACAACCGACAGTTAAGTCGCGCGAGCAGTGCGGTCAGCGGCACCAACTTTGCCGAAGTCAATTATAATGAAAATAGTTCTGGCTTTAATTATATG
Source organism: Gelidibacter sp. (assembly GCF_053579655.1). NCBI lineage: Bacteria > Pseudomonadati > Bacteroidota > Flavobacteriia > Flavobacteriales > Flavobacteriaceae > Gelidibacter > Gelidibacter sp. Next base: position 2,149 of record NZ_JBMDWE010000036.1, read on the forward strand.
CAATTAAGAGGCAACACCGAGTTTTCTGCATCAGAAAATATTCAAGGACGTTTCAACCTCGCGGCAGATTACTATCTTCAAGATGGACTTTATAATCTTTATGACACTTGGCTAGAAGTCGAAAGTAAAAAGAGCTTGGCCAGAATCGGAAATATTTATGCTAATGACTATGATTATTCCATTTCCGGAAGAGGCGCAAAAATTTCTACCGAAATAGGGGTTGGAAAGGAATTTGAAATTATTGGTCTGGAGAACAGTTACCATCTTTATGGCAGCTATTTTCCGCAGAATGAAAGTGCTAAAATGGCAGGTGCCAAATACAGTTTTGGTGCATTAAATAACTTTAATGGGAAATGGTCCTACGTTTATGATCACGACCCGAGACAGGCCATTGAAACACATGTAACCAACTTTGCGTCCGCTTTTGTACTTAATGATCAACATCGATTCCGAACCGAAGTAGGTCTAAGCCATGAGTTTGGATGGATACAAAAGGACAAAAACTCTGGAGCCTCTGTGGGTTTAAACTACGACACCAGCTTAGGCCATTGGGATTTTCAATCGTTGAACACTTATACCACGAGTGGCTATGCAGGAATGAGCAGAGGATCCTTCAACCTTAATCACCGCATCGGGCATCAAATCTCGAACACGCAACGGCTATTTTTTCTATATCGAAATTCGCAAGTACATCCCGAATACTTGAATTTCCAATATGGACAGACCCTGTACAACAGACCAGAATATTTCAATAGCACACAATCGGCACAAGTAGGCTATCAATTTAATGTCAAGAACTGGAACTTTTTACTGTCGCCACAAATAGAACGGCAAAAAGCAACCTTCAATTTCATATCTCATGATTTATTGACTTACCGTCTTTACAGCAATATTGGGACTGCTTTTGGCCAGCATGGCTTCAATCTTACTACAGAATTTACCCATTCAAAAGAAGATCGCAGTCCAAATTGGTTTCAGGGATTTAGGTCAACAATGTCCTACCGTTTCAAGAATTTTTCTATCAATGGTTCTGCACAATACAATCCCATCAGTGTATTTGACCTGAATTACAACTTTAATAGCGGTGAAAACTTTGAAAATTACAATGTGTATACCAGCTATAACTTCCTAGTTTTAAATACTACCTTATCAGGATCCATTTCGGCAGGCATCAATTATTCGGGACTTTATGAAAATAAAAGCAACAATTTCACAGGAAATATAGAATACAAAATAGCGACTTCCTGGTCCACTACTGGCTATGCTAATTATTCGGACTACAGCTCTACTAATGCTAATGGCTACAGTGGCGATAATTACCAAATTAGAATAGGTATTAAAAAATACTTTGCGAGAGCTACCGCCATTGGAAACCACAAAGTGAGCTTTCAACTGTTTGAAGATAAAAACTACAATGGCATCCGCGATGTCCATGAAGCCGTGCTGGCCAATGAAATTGTTAAACTTGATGACCATACGGCGATCACCGATAAAAACGGAAAAGTAACTTTTCAGAATGTTCCCAAAGGAAGTTATAAATTAAAGATCAATGAAAGTGCTGGTTCACGCTTGATGAAGACCCCCCTAATTGAGGTGAACAAAAATATTAATATACAAGTTGGCTTGGTAAAAAACATTAGGATCACTGGAAAACTAGTTGAAGTAAAGCAAGCCTACGACGTTTTAAATACCGACGTTTCAGGCATTGTTGTGTATGCGAAGAGTGAGGAAGGCGCTATACAAACTACAGTGGTTAACCAAAACAGTGAGTTTGAATTTTTTTTAAAGATTGGCACATACGCGATTTATATTGAAAATGATACCTTCAGTTTTATCAATCCAAAACAATCCATAGTGATTGAAGATACAGATGACTCAGAAAACCTGGTTTTTGAATACCAGAAAAAAGACACCAAAATTAAGGTGAAAAAGTTTTAATTTAGATAGACATGAGAGCTTATAAAAAATATATTTTAGGTGGGATTTTACTATTGGCAGCCACAGCTTTAACCATGGCCCAAGACGTTAGAATAGAGATACCAATAAGTAATATTAATAACAAAACGGATTTTTCTGTAACCCGAACTGTGTTTAACACGGGAAGCAATACGAGATGGATAGACAAACAAGAAACGCCGAATATGTGGTGTCTAAATAGTAGGTTTTTGCAAGAAAATGCATCAGGGGCTAGTCTTCCTACTTCGGTATTGCAATGGCAACTTGATAATATTGGGGGACAACAACCTACCTACCATGTTCATGATATTCAACCTGGTTATAAATCGTTTTCTACTAGCCCACAATCTTGGTATGAACCTTATAGCAATGGATCAAAATATAGTTCAGGAAATGTTGTTTTTAAATTTAAAATTCCAGCTGCTGCTTTTGAGAACAATATTTTTCAACCAGGAGAGTACAAGCTGACTATTAATCACAACTATGAGAATTATTTCACTCCCAACAGCTTCAATATCATTCTTGTTGTTCCTTATACCCAACCGATCCAATGGCTTTCTAACATGCCTACCAAAACTCATGAAATTACATCCTTAAATCAATTTAGATCGGGAGGCACTCGTACTTTTGATGCTATCGGAGCCGCTGAAATATCAAACACCATTAATTTTAATCTTTGGGCCCAGACTGCTTCCTCCTCAATTAAATACACCTCTTCCAATGGTGTGGAGGCAACGCGAGAGGTAAGTTTATTGAAACTGGGAAGCACTTATCCTAAGGTTATAACCGCTCCACTATCCGCCAATTGGAAAAACCATACGCCTAATAACCCATTTTTGGTTGTCGCAGGTAGAAAACATAATTTTGACCTTCAATTTTCCATCTCAGAATCCGATTTTAGGAACCACTTCTTTAATGCGGGAATTTATAATTTTCAAATAAATTTGGATGCAAAAAGCACTACCAGCAATGATTCAGACATTCATAAAACCGACGTAAGCATTAAAGTCCTTCCCTTATCTGAAATTACCATCCCGATGCCAGGGAATGAGGTGAGTCTTGAATTCAATACGGCTACAGATTATCAACATGGTAAATCCAGAATCATCTCCAATCAGATACAACTTTCAAACAATGAAACTTATGAGCTTTATGTCAAATCGGAATTCCCATATTTCAATAAGTCAGGCATACAGTCGGATGTACCTTCAAGAATTTTACAAATAGGCGTAGATGGAGATGTGCATAAGGTTACTTTATCCCAAACCTCCCAACTGATTATTTCCAATGGCACGCCGGTTCTCGATAAAAATTTGAATATGATGTATACTATTTCTGCAAGCGCTGCCCAGACTTTGTTATCTAAAGAGAAGGCGACCTACTCGATCAACGTTATTTACAGCTTTACGGCACTATAATAAACTTATATCAACTATATTTTTACATTTACTGCGCTAAGTATATTTTGAATGAATAGTCAAACCAAAAAAATGGAAAACTTAATCCCAGCATCTTTAATAGCACTTGAGTATAGCGGACAAGCTTTAGACAAAATCGCTATCATTAAAAATAATGGAAAACAAGCTATTATTGGATTTATTGAATTAGCACTTAGAACTCAATTGGACGATACCCAACGCCACTACTTGGAGATTATCAATCAGTCCGAAGAATTCTTATATAGCATCAGCAACGATATCCTCGATTTCTCAAAGATGAAAACAATCCTATGAAATTGAAAATTGATAAAGTGGAACTGGAGCAAGTGTTGTCAAATGCTTTGAACATTATATCTTTTGGCGTGACAACGAAAAACTTGGAAATGTTGTTGGATATGGATCCCCATATTCCAAAAAACATTTGGATTGATGTGATGCGACTAGAACAGATTTTAATTAACCTACTGGAAAATGCTCTGAAATTTACTGAAAAAGGGGAAATAAAGCTTTCGGTACAGGTTTTAGACGATTATGGAAATGACAAAATGCTTTTAAGATTTGCAGTTAAAGATACTGGCATTGGTATTAATGAGGATCAGTTACAAGAAATATTGAATTCTTTTACGCAGGAAGCCGGCAATATCACTAATAAATATGGCGGCACTGACCTGGACTTAACCATTTCCAATAAACTTCTGGCACTTGTCAATAGTGAGTTACGCTTAGAGAGCAAGCTAGGGCACGGAAGCAACTTTTTTTTCGACCTAAAAGTTAAGACAGAAAATGAAGAGATAGATCATTCCTTAAAGGATATCAAAAAGGTACTCATAGTAGATGGTAACACTAACAACCGAAGGATATTAAAACGGATGTTGGAAATTAAAAACATTGAGATTGAAGAGGCTGACAGCGGCTTACAGGCATTAATAACCATAATGGACAACCCAGGATTTGAAGTGATCATAATGGACTACCACATGCCGATAATGGACGGCATCGAAACCATTAAGAAGATAAAGGAACTGCAGGCTACACAGGAAACAAAACCCGCATTTGTAGTATTGTACAGCTCATCCGACGACGAGCATTTACAAAAAGCATGTGACGAATTGGAGATTAAAGCAAGGTTGGTCAAACCTATCCGAATGAGTCAAATGTATCAGGCCTTGGAAGACTTACAATACACCACTTCCGACGAAATCGACGATGTGATTATTGAAGAGAAGGAAGACATGGATTTCAACATGACGATTATGATCGCTGAGGACAATCCTATTAATATGACCCTCACTAAAATATTTGTTAACCAAGTGCTTCCAAAGGCACGTATTATAGAAGCAGTTGACGGAGAAGAGGCTGTTGAACATTATAAAAAAGAACAGCCAGACCTCATTATTATGGACATACAGATGCCCAAAATCAATGGAATTGAAGCTACACGAAAGATAAGAATTTTGGAGAAGCACATAGAAATTCCTATCATAGCACTTACGGCTGGAAGCCTTCCCGGACAAAAAGAGAAGTGTCTTGCTGCAGGTATGTCAGATTATTTAACTAAGCCCATCCTTCAATTCACTTTGGCAGAAATGCTACGGAAATGGCTAGGCTCCAAAATGGGATTAATGTCCTAATATCGTGATGCAATTATCTTTCATTACAGTTATATATTTGATGAACCAACAAAGTGGATCACTTCCTAGGAACAAATCTCACATAGTGGAAAAAAGTTAAAACCAAACTTCATCAACATCTCATCATGCAACCTATAAAAGTTTCACACGCAAATGATAGGGTTTTTCATTTGCATTATCCAAGTCCAATTTAGTGCTTTTAATTCTTGAAGTAACTCAGATAAAATCTCTAAGAAAGTCTGAAATTTCTTTTATTATTCTCCCAGTCCTAAAGACATATCTATAAAATTACAGGAAATGAAAACTTATGTAATTTATAGTTTTACTGTTCTTTAATTGAATATTTTTGCGCCATGAAAAAAAGTATCATAACGCATAATGCAGTGGTTCCAGATGCAGCAGATAAACTTGTTGTACTTCAAAACAGATATGCTGAGGCATTTGATTTCTTAATTTATTCTGTCGTTAGCATAACTGAGGTATCTATATGTACTATCACTTTATTTAGCGAGGACAAAGCATATCTCATTGGCACTAGTGATAACTCAATAAAAAAAATATGGCTGCTGCCTAATACCTACCCAAAGCCGACTTTATCGATAAACCACCAAAATCAAATACCCCCAGCCCATACCGTTAATCATATTGATGTCAAGTTTAGCACTGCCTTCCCCATCACGGACTCTAACCTCAAGGTTATAGGAAGCTTAAATATATTTGATACAAAAGCCCGTGAACTAACCCAACATCAAATTACATTTCTTGTCAAATCGATAGAGCAAATAAATCGGTGGGTAAAAATTAAAGAGAAAGAACAACGTTTATACAATCAAGATTATTTATTTGAGTATTCTGATGACCTATTAGGCATATTTACAACGAGTGGTAAATTCATTAAAATTAATCCTGCATTTGAAAAAACTTTAGGATGGACAGACAAGGAAATTATGCAATCTGTTTTTATCGATTTTGTTCATCCCGAAGATAAAGAAGAAACTTTAAACGCTTTAATCGACCTTGCCAAAGGCATACCGCTTCAAAATTTTACGAACCGATACCTTACAAAATCAAATGATATCAAATGGATTGAGTGGACGTGCACGCCCGATTTAGAAACGAATCAAGTTCATACCATAGGTAGAGACGTTAGTGAATATGTTGAACGGGAAAACCTTTTATCTCAAAGCGAACTTAAATTCAGAAATCTATTTGAAAACGTACATGGTATTTTGACGGTAATGGACTTGGAAGGCAATATTATTAACATCAATAAAGCCGGACTAGAAGCCTCAGGGTATTCACGAGAAGAAATTTCTAGGTCATCAATATTTGATCTCAATGAACCCGAAAAACGCGAAAATGTCAAAAGCTACTTAAAGATAATGAAAACTGATGGCGAGGCCTCTGGAGAGATGACAATCATAAAGAAAGATGGCACTAAAGCTATATGGATGTTTATGAGCTCCTTGGAGGAAGACCTTGCAGGCAATAAACAAATCATTGCAAATGGTGTGGATATTACGGAACGCAAAAAACTGGATGATGAGCTTTTAAAAGCCAAAGAAGCTGCTGAAGAAGCCTATTTGGCTAAATCAGAATTTGTGGCCAATATGAGTCATGAAATTCGCACCCCATTAAATGGAATCATTGGATTTACAGAATTAGCCCTAGGCACCCAACTTGACGATACTCAAAGACAATATTTAAAAATCATCAATCAATCGGGCATATCTTTATATAGCATCATCAACGATATCCTCGATTTTTCTAAAATGGAAAAAAATCAGATGAAACTAGATATTGACAAAGTTGATATTGAAGAAGTGGTGTCTGAAGCTTTTAATATTGTGTCCTATGGCTTTAATAAAAAAGGCTTGGAAATGCTGATAGATATTGATCAAACAATTCCACGCTATATATGGGCGGATGGCATGCGATTAAAACAGATATTCGTAAACCTCTTAGGCAACGCTCTTAAATTCACAGAAAAGGGTGAAATTAAAGTCTACGTCAAGTTGCTTAAAAATTATGACAATAATAAAATGCGCTTTCGATTTGGCGTCCGTGACACAGGCATAGGAATTCATAAGGACAAACAAGTAGAAATCTTTAATGCTTTCTCTCAAGAAGACGGAAGTATTACTAAACGCTTTGGAGGTACTGGCTTGGGCTTAACAATCTCCAATAAATTATTGGGTCTATCCGATAGTACTTTGCAGCTCGAAAGTGAACAAGGAAAAGGCAGTCATTTTTTCTTTGATTTAGATTTGGATACCGAACACTCAGAGGTTGAGATGTCCCTGGAAGGAATTAAGACGGTTCTGATTGTGGACGATAATGATAATAACCGAAGGATTTTAAGACGCATGCTTGAAATTAAAGGCATCGAAGTTACAGAAGCCAATAGCGGCATGAAGGCTTTAATGACCATGATGGATAAAAGTAAATTTGATGTTATCATTATGGACTACCATATGCCGGTGATGGATGGCATCGAGACCATTCGGAAAATAAAGAAGCTCACTCCAGAGTCCCCTTTCATCGTTTTATACAGTTCTTCCGACGATGCGACACTTCAAGACGCTTGCGACGAATTAGAGGTAGATAACAGACTTGTAAAACCTATTCGTATGAACCTAATGTATAAGGTGCTATCTAAGGTGAAAAATGAAATAAAGGTTAATTCTGAAAAAACAGAAACCATTGTTAATCCTATTGAAGAAATTAAGCAAAATATTAAAATTTTGATTGTTGAAGATAATGCCATCAATATGCTTTTAGCCAAAACCTATCTAAAGGAAATAGTTCCTAACGCCATACTTCTTGAAGCTAGGAATGGTATCGAGGCCATATCAGAATATAAATCAGGAAAACCTGATTTAATCTTTATGGACGTACAAATGCCTGAACTAAATGGTATTGAAGCTACAAAAACCATTAGAAGTCTTAAAGAATACATAGAAATACCGATCATTGCACTTACAGCGGGAAGCCTGCCTGGCGAAAAAGAAAAGTGCATCCAAGCTGGTATGAATGATTTTCTTACAAAACCTCTTCTCAAACAAACTATGATGAATATGGTTGGAAAGTGGATTGAAAAAAAATAAATTATCACTGAATAAAAAGACTCCAAGTTTTAAAGCCCCAAACTTATGACTGATCAAATTCAAGATTTAAAAATTGAAAATAAAAACCTCAAGAACGAAATTAATTTGTTAACGGGTTGGATTTCCCTTATCTCTCACGATACCAAACAAATGTTTAGTAGCCTAACATGGATCATAGATGCTTATGAAAGCGAGATAATTACTGAAGAGGTCTTTTTTAAAATGTTACCTGAAATCAAAAAAGACGCCAATAAAAATTTACAAACATCAATAGACACTGGTGAATGGCTAAAAACCCAGTATGGAAATTTCCAGCCAAAACAAGATATTCTTAGTGCTAAACCATTATTCGAGGAGCTTCGTGAAACATTCGAAGAGAAACTTAAAAAGAAAGACATTTCCTTAAGTTTTATAGGTCATGGCAACCTCCAAATAGTTTGCGACAAAGTACTTATAACCTTCATCTTAAGCAAACTATTAGATAATGCTATAAAATATTCAAATGTGGGTCAAGAAATTATCTTTACAGCCGTTGAAGAGGCTAATGAAATCGTTCTTTCCGTTACCGACTTTGGAACAGGGATCGTAGAAAAATATCTTAATTCGATTTATAAATTTGAAAACCCCGTATTCCATGGTACTGCAGGGGAAATAGGTGCTGGATTAAGCCTAAAAATCGTACAAAGTTTTGTATTTTTGGCCAATGGTACTATAGAGATTGACTCCTTAGAAAATAAGGGAACAACAGTCACTGTACGCCTGCCCCAAATCGATAAATAAATATATATGCAAAATAGTGATCGCATTTTAGTTGCGGATGATCATGAAATTGTACGCATGGGATTAATTCGGATAATTAAACAACTGAAACCCCAGTCTCACTTATCTGAAGCAGATGATTATAAATCGTTGTACGTAAAAATTTCTAAAGAAAATTTTGATTTAGTAATATTGGATGTCAATATGCCTAATGGCTCTTTCCAAGAGGCTGTTAATTTCATCAAGTTAAAACAACCTCATATTAAAATACTCGTATTCTCTTCACAAGATGAACAACTCTATGCCGTACGCTATCTCAAAATTGGAGCCGATGGGTATTTGAACAAGGAGTCTTCTATGGCTAAAATTGATCTTGCATTAAACGCAATGCTTAACACAGGTCGATATATAAGCGAAGAAGTAAGGGAATCTATGATTTCCGTTTCGTTACAAAACAACCAAGCACCTAACTCTTCCTTAGAAACCCTTTCTAATCGGGAATTACAAATAGCTAATAGTTTAGTTCAGGGACTGACATTAAAGGACCTTTCAAATCAATTGAATCTGCACTCATCTACTATAAGCACCTACAAAAATAGAGTCTTTGAAAAATTAGGGATTCAGTCTATACCCGAGCTTGTGGAGATACTTAGACTATACAATCAATAGGTTGTTAGACCCTTCAAATCGTATTGATTAATTGATATGTCATTCTCGTGTGACAATTATATATTTCGTTTTCAGCTAATATCTTTTAAGAGGTGAGAATGGCTGTTTTATTCTATAAAACATGCTTTTGAGGATTCCACAAAAAAAAGCTATATAAATTGAAGCGCTTATTTGTACATTTTGGGCAACTTCAAACCCATGACTTTTTGACTTGATCCGGCATCACGCTCTAAAGCGTGACATGGATACCAATCCCATTAAAAACAAAAAAGCCTCTCAAAATGAGAAGCTTCGTTTTCTGTACAGGTGGGGAGACTCGAACTCCCACACCTCGCGGCACTAGATCCTAAGTCTAGCGTGTCTACCAATTCCACCACACCTGCATAGGCTCCGATTATTATCGGGATGCAAATATAAACATTCTTTGGAATATACAAATATCTTTGACCAAGAAAATTCACTTCATTTTTCGTACTTTTGAATTACATAAAAAACAGAATTTCTCGAACGAGGAAATCACTTAAAACTTAATTATGCAAAACATTGACAGTTACGTAGAAAAAAATAAAGACCGATTTATAAATGAACTAGTGGAACTCCTTAAGATTCCATCGGTTAGCGCTGATTCTGCATTCAAAAACGATGTTCTAAAAACAGCGGAGGAAGTCAAAAAAAGCCTCGAAAAAGCAGGTTGCGACCATGTCGAATTCTGTGAAACTGAAGGCTACCCAATTGTTTACGGCGAAAAAATAATTGATAAAAATCTGCCAACGGTTTTGGTTTATGGCCATTATGACGTCCAGCCAGCAGATCCAATCGAACTTTGGACTTCTCCTCCCTTTGAACCCGTCATTAAAAAAACAGAACTCCATCCAGAAGGCGCTATTTTCGCTCGTGGCGCCTGTGACGATAAAGGACAGATGTATATGCACGTCAAAGCGATGGAATTCATGACCTCCACCAATCAACTGCCTTGTAATGTCAAATTTATGATTGAAGGCGAAGAGGAAGTGGGCAGTGTCAATCTCGCAAAATTTGTAAAAAAGAACCAAGAGAAACTGAAAAACGATGTCATTTTAATTTCTGATACGGGCATGATTTCGAAAGACACGCCTTCGATCACTACAGGTTTAAGAGGCTTGAGTTATGTAGAAGTGGAAGTTACTGGACCAAACAGAGACTTACATTCAGGATTATATGGAGGCGCTGTGGCGAATCCAATTAATGTATTGACCAAGATGATTGCGTCTTTACATGATGAAAACAATCACGTGACTATTCCTGGGTTTTATGATAAGGTCGAAAACCTATCAGACGAAGAACGTGCGCAAATGGCAAAAGCACCATTTTCATTGGAAGATTACAAAAAAGCTTTGGACATTGAAGATGTTTATGGCGAAAAAGGATACACCACTAACGAGCGTAATTCTATTAGACCAACTTTAGATGTCAACGGCATTTGGGGAGGTTACACAGGCGAAGGCGCTAAAACGGTTATCGCGAGTAAGGCTTTTGCTAAAATCTCTATGCGATTGGTGCCGAATCAAGACTGGGAAGAAATCACAGAATTGTTCAAGAAACATTTTGAAAGCCTCGCTCCAAAAGGCGTTACAGTATTAGTAAAACCACATCATGGCGGACAAGGTTATGTCACTCCAATTGACAGTATCGGTTATCAAGCGGCTTCAAAAGCTTATGAAGAAACTTTTGGAAAAACGCCAATTCCACAGCGAAGTGGAGGAAGTATTCCTATTGTAGCCCTTTTTGAACAAGAATTAAAGAGCAAAACCATTTTAATGGGCTTCGGATTGGATAGTGATGCGATCCACTCCCCTAACGAGCATTTTGGGATTTGGAATTATTTGAAAGGGATTGCAACGATTCCGTTGTTTTATAAGTATTTTACGGAGTTGAGTAAATAAGTTTTTTGTCCCTCACAGAGGCGCGGAGGCACAAAGTTTAAATTGCCACGAATTCACAAATAAGTTTTATAAACATTTGTGAATTTGTGGCTTTTTTGTTTCAAACTTCTGGGTGTACTCGTAGAAACAAATATCTTATTTGTACAGTGAAATCCGTGTCCAAAAAAGTCAGCGTCAATCACTACAAATCAGCGTCATCTGCGTTCCATTGGCATCAAGACCTTCATTCCTTATCTCTCGCAAAGGCGCGGAGGCGCAAAGTTTAAATAGCCACGAATTCACGAATAAGTTTTATAAACAATTGTGGATTTGCGCCTTTTTTGTTTCCAACTCTTGGGTGTTCTCGTAGAAATAAATATCTTATCTGTGAAAATCAGTGAAATCCGTGTCCAAAAAAATCAGCGTCATCTGCGTTCCATTGGTATCAAAACCTTCTTTCCTTATCTCTCGCAGAGCCGCGGAGGCACAGAGTTTAAATAGCCATAAATTCACGAATAATTTTATAAACATTTGTGAATTTGTGGCTATTTAGCTTCAAACATCTGGATGATCTCGCAGAAACAAATATTATGTGTGAAAACCGGTGAAATCCGTTTCCAAAAAAAAGCAGTAAAAATCAGTGCTCAAGATGAAAACATAAAATTTTAAAAACAATAAGAAACTTTCTATCTCGACAAAGCAAGTAGATACAGAGCAGCCCAAAGTTTATATCTCAACCAAGCCTGAACGTTCGGAAACTAATATTATTTAAACTTTTTATACCAGACCTCTCCGGTTTTTAAAACCTGAGAGGTCTTTTTTTTTTATAATTACGTGTAACAAATCAGACTCTTTAACGTTCTAATAGCCAGCCCATCCTGAGCTTATCCGAAGGGTCAATCAAAAAATAAAATGACGTTATGTTAAAAAAATTCTTCATCCTGTGCTCTGGGTCAGATACTGACATTTTGGAGCAATGTTCCAACGGCGAACAAAACAAATATGCCGGCATTGGCGCTACCGTTTTCTTTACGGCCGTAATGGCTACTATTGCCGCAAGCTATGCACTTTTTACTGTTTTTGACAATGCATTTATTGCCATAAGCTTTGGCTTAATTTGGGGTTTGCTCATTTTTAATCTCGACCGATTCATAGTTTCTACGATTAAAAAAAGAAACAGTTTCATCAATGAATTAATTCAAGCCACCCCACGAATTATCTTAGCCGTGATTATCGCCATAGTGATTTCAAAACCCTTAGAACTGAAAATTTTCGAAAAGGAAATCAATCAAGTCCTCTTGGAACAGAAGAATGATTTGACATTGGCCAACAAGGATCAAATCGCGCAACAATTCGCCCCAACTATAAATGCCTTAGAAAACGAAATCACGTCATTAGAAACACAAATCAGTACTAAAGAAGCTGAAGTCAACGCGCTGTACAACACGTATATCACAGAAGCAGAAGGCACCGCCGGAACGCAACGTTTGGGAAAAGGTCCAGTTTACAAGGAAAAACGCGACAAACATGATGTTGCCTTGGCCGAATTCCAGCAATTAAAAACTACCAATCAAGAAAAAATCAAAGGTATTGAAAGTCAAATGCTGCTATTGCAGAATGATTACACCACCAAAGTTGAAAATTCACAACCTATTATTGACGGTTTTGATGGTTTAATGGCACGTATTACCGCTTTGGACAGCTTGCCTTGGCTGCCCTCTTTCTTTATATTCCTATTGTTTTTAGCGATAGAAACGTCTCCGATTTTCGCAAAATTAGTATCGCCAAAAGGCACTTATGATTTCAAATTGGAAGATGCAGAAACGGCTGTTAAAATCTGGGTTGAGCAGAAAGTAAATGAGCGCAACATCATGCTCAAAACAGATATAGCGATCAATAACAAAGTTTACAACGATATTGCTGAAGAAGACGAACTCTATCAATACAAACGTAAAAGTGCTAGAGAACTCATGCAACTCCAAGCCGATGCATTTTATAAGCACCAAAAAAACGCACTTTAGAAGTATTTCTTAAATTTTGCGGGAGCAAAGGTTGGGTCCATCGGCTAGCAAATCAACAAAAAAGGCACGTCTCTATCAATGCTGATAAAGACGTGCCTTTTTTTGTCATTTATGATCTATCAAAAATCGAAGACTGAGTTGATCCTTTCTCTTGATAATAGGAACCTAAAAGAATTATAGACGCTGCTAATGCCGATTTTAAATTTGGTTGAAAACACCTTGATAGCTTGAGGTAAATTACTGAAGTAAGACCTTGCTATTCAAGCTACGGACTCCTCCGATTTGAAATGCTCATAGAGATCATCACACCCCATGCCTATAATGGAAAGTTTTTTACCCTTAACAAGTGCTTCATTATGCAGTTGTGCTAAAGCGTTCACCCCATAACGGTCAATACTCGTTACGTTTTGAATGTTGATTGTCAACGCATTTTGCTTGTCAAAAATATTCGAAAACTCTTTTTTAAAGTGGTGTACGTTAAATTTATTAAGTGTTCCCGTAACTTGAAATAAGTTGTTTTGGCTAGTAATTTGTAAGTCCATAATTTCGCAGATTAAGATTGTTAATAATTTGATTTTCGTAGCTATTAACCATTGGGGATGAAGCAAATATCAAAAAATAAAATTAAACTCAGCAATATTCTCGACCAACGGTATTTTGATAGGTTTACTGAATGAAATGCTCTTTTTCACACGATGAAACTCAAGAAATCAAGACTTTACTGACTTAAAATTTTCGATTTGGATTAATTATATTCAAGTTTAAATTTGTTTTTTATCTGAAATTAGCACTGACACTTATTTCCCTATTCCCGTTCCCATCCTCCACCCCATCAGGGCAGCTCCATATTAAAAAAAAAGCCTCCAATCGGGGTTTAATATAGAGCGGACTTGTAGTATTGAACATCCATTTCAAGTTCAAACCTGTACCCATATACCTCGAAATCAATGTCCTTTAGAATCCTCTTTGGAAACTCCCTCTGTTTTCAGAAAATTATTTTACTCTGGTTTTAATTATCTCAATATAATCGTTAACCCGTTTCTCCATAATAGATAAAGTCACTGTGCCTTGCTGTAAAATAGTTTCATGGAAATCTCTGATATTAAATTTTGGACCTAATTCTTTTTCTGCTTTTTGACGTAGTTCCCGAATTTTCAATTCGCCTATTTTATAAGACAGTGCTTGACCTGGCCAAGAGATATAACGATCCGTTTCCGTATGGACCTCATGTAAAGACAAGGCCGTATTTGAAGACATATAGTCAACCACTTGTTCGCGCGTCCATCCTTTGGCATGAATTCCGGTATCGACCACCAAGCGACAGGCGCGCCACATTTCGTAGGTCAGTTTCCCAAATTGTTCATAAGGCGTGGTGTACATTCCCATTTCGTCCGCTAAAAACTCGGAATACAAACCCCAACCTTCGCCATAGGCAGACAAATACAAGTTTTTTCGAAACCTCGGTATACTATCTCCCAATTCACTATTCAAACTGGTTTGCAAGTGATGTCCAGGAACGGCTTCGTGCACTGTTAACGCCGGCAAGGTGTACAAGGTTCGACTTGGTAAATCATAGGTGTTGACCCAATAATAGCCCGGATCGGTACTTTCTTTCGACGTTCCAATATAGCGACCTGTGGTATATTTTGGTGCAATCGCATCGGGAACAGGCGCTACACCATAAGGTTTACGAGGGAGCTGTTTGAAGTAGCGTGGCAATTGCGCATCGGCTCGTTTTGCCATGTCACGCGCTATCATCAATAATTGTTCAGGAGTTTCAGCATAAAATTGTTGGTCTGTTCTTAAAAAATGAAAGAAGTCAGCAAAACTTCCTTTAAACTTCAAATCCTTGATAATTTGCTCCATTTCCGACTTAATGCGAGCGACTTCGCTTAAACCAATTTGATGAATATCCTCTGCAGTATATTGCGTGCTAGTGGTATAAAAATTGATTCTATTTTGATAGAAATCCTTGCCATTGGGTGTTTCAGAAACCCCTAACGAAGTTCTGGTTTTTGGAAAATATTCGGTTTCGAAAAAGTTCTTGATCCGTTTAAATTCTGGAGTAACCTTAGTTTCGATGGTTATTTTAGCCGCAGTTAAAACAGAATCTTTTTGGGCTTTGGTTAAGTCGTTTGGTAAATTTTTAAATGGCGAATAATAAAAACTGTCCTCAAAATTTCCGACAATATGATCGTTATATGTGGATTCGTAGCCTTTAAAAATAATTATGGGTTGTGATACGCCTTTTTTCAAGCCTTCTCTTAAATTTTTGAGATTCTGACTTACAAATTGTGGAATGGCATTCAATCTGTCCAAATAGCTTTTTACTTGCGCATAATTGGTCAATGGTCTTACCTGATAGGTTAGGTTGGCATGAAATCCTGTGTCTGATAATAAAGGATTCAGATATTGCTCAAACTTGTAATAATCGATTTTATCTTGCAGCACGAACGCTAACAATTCAGCTGAGATTTGCTCGGTTTCAGTGAGATTAGCGGTAGTAATCTTAGAGAGTTTGTTCAATGTTTTCTCGGCAAATTCTGCTTCAGCCTTAAAATAATCCTTGGTAAACAATCCCAAAGGATAGGTTTTAAAGTCGTATCCCTGATGTTGCTCATACTCTTTTATCAAATTATCCAAGGAAACAGAAGGGTTTTGGGAATTTGCAGTATCAATTCCAAAAAGGAAAACCATTAAAATGATTACAATGTTGATTGAAAATTTCATGTTTTAATTTTAATTTATAGTAATGTTTTCTTTGTAAAATAGTCAAAGTCCACAGTTATACGTATTGTTTTTATTATTTGAATTAAAGCTAATTTACCATCTAAAGTCATTCTTATCAATTCTACTGCACTATTTTCTTCCAACAAAAAAAATTAAGTTAGAAATTTCTAGTTATTTGAAAGCCATTCTAATAACAATTGGTAGTATATTATCCATTAAAAAAAATAATATCCCTACTTTTGAATAGGTTTAGTTTATTTCCACATCATGAAAGTTCTCCCTTTTAAAATACCAAAACCTCATCAGGATGCTTTCTGTTTTAAGATTGATGAAGCGCTTTCCTTTTATGATAAGTTACATCAGCATGAAGAACCCAACTGTGTTTTATTGTGGAAGGCTAGGGCACACTGACTATGGGCGATACCATCAGCTATTATAAAAAAGGTGATGTGATGGTTAATTTCAATCGATATTTTAAATCGACATTAAGCAAGACTCCGATGAGCTTTAGAAAAAACAACACTTAAAATGAAAACAAAATACGTCTGGATTTTATTGACCATTGCAGCAGCAATCACAATTTATGGTGTGATGTCTGGAAAGTTCTTTTTTCTTTTTCTGATGCTACCCTTGGGGTTGGGGTTGTTTAGAAAGAAAGATGACGATCATTGAAGTGCCTGAAGTGATGTGAATCTATCTAAGTAATAAAGAAAGCTGTTACGCAAAGTTGCACAAAGGAAACACAAAGTTTCACAAAGAAAGTCAATCCTTTAATCAACAATTAAAATCAGTGCAATTCCGCTTAATCAACGTCACCCGCCTGAACGGACGGGCAGGTCAGCGTTCGATCTTAAAATAAAGCCATCATCTATTTTCCTAATGCAGGTCGACAAGTTTCAAAAGAAAAATTTCTGCTTAAAAAGTCTAAGATTTCTTCACGTATTTCGTGATGATCACAATCTGTTGACCATCCACTCTACCTTCTATAAATTCAGCGTTTTCATGATCCAATCGAATGTTTCTAACAGCAGTGCCTTGTTTGGCAACCATACTGGAACCTTTCACTTTTAAATCTTTGATCAACACGACTGAATCTCCTGCTTCCAAGACCACACCATTCACATCACGATGGATGATTTTATTGGCTGCATCTTCATGCTCGCCAGTTGCTCTTGCCAAGGCTAATGCCTCATCATCAAGATACATCATGTCCAACAAATCTTTTGGCCAACCTTCGCCACGCAATCTTTGAAGCATGCGCCATGCCATAATTTGAACGGCCACGTGCTCACTCCACATGCTATCGTTCAAACAACGCCAATGGTTGGAATCCATCTCCACTTTACCTTCTATTTGATCCAAACAGGTTTTACAAACCAACACATCATTGGCCACATTTTCATTCAACATTGGTGGAATGATGTATTGTGATAAGTTTTCTTTTGAACCACAAAGTTCGCAGGTGCTGTTGCTTCTCTCTTGAAGCATTTGAAGGACGCTCATGGGATTGTTGATTTACGAGTTAAGATTAACGATTGCAGACCTAAAATTCTGCGGTGCAAAGATAACATTTTATTGAAGAGAATCCTTCTTTATAGTATTCATTGCGTTGCTGACAACAACATAGAAATGACCAAGGAGCTCAAAACAATTATGACCAAACCTCTCAGATTTTGAAAACCTGAGAAGTTTATAAATCAAGTTCATTTTAAGGAATCCCGCATCTTTTTAGGCATTCCTTTAACGACCATTGCGTAGGAATGATCAATGAGTTCTGTTAAGAATTTAGGAGAAATTTCATCCCGGGTAAGATCAATCGTATTCCAATGTTTTTTGTTCATATGATAACCAGGAGTAAACGCATCATATTCAGCACGCAGTTCTTCAGCATAATCGGGATCACATTTGAGGTTGATGCCTTTTTGACCTGCTTCCCATTTTTCCAAACTTACCAAAACGAACATTTTGCCTAAAACCTTAAAGACGAGCGTGTCCGCATCAAACGGGAAATCTTCTGTAACTTCCTTTTTAGAAAGGCAATAGGTTTGTAGCTCTTCGATATTCATATAATAAAATTCCAGATTAGACATTTCAATCCCTTTAAAATTTCGGATATTTAAGAGGATTCTAAAAACTTATGTGCTGATAAATAAATTAAGGCGTGTCATCTATTCTAAACGAAGAATAGATGGATTTATAAGCATAATCATTCAATTAATCACAGGACCGGTCAGATGATTTCAATATAATCAAGAACAAATTTCCGCCCAAACATGCCCAATTCCTCCAATTTGTAAGTCATTTTCATATCAATCCAAAATTTTATAGAGAACAGGTTTACTTGGCGTGGCATCGTTTTCAAACGGCGCAATCTGAAGATTTAAAAGATAACTGCCATCCTTGATTTTATTTTTGACATAGATAAATTCCGTGATGGTGCAATGTATTCGTCTGTCGCCATCAAAATCCCAAAAGGCTTTGTGTGCGAGTAATTTTCCCCCATCATGCTCGCGATCCACGCTCGGCAAATCGATTAGAACGTGCAGAATTCCTCGTTCTCTGATAAACACCATAGCTTCTTCCGTTAAATAGGTCCAATTGGTTTCAGAATAGTGTCGATTTTTTTTGCTCTTTGTATTTGGCAATGTACGGACGACCAAGGCTTCAGGCTTTTTGCCCTTCAACAAAACATCGATTTGCTGTTTGGAAATAATTGTATCCTTCAAATAATTTTCTGGAGCGACGGATATCAATTCCGCAGTAAAGAAAAAATGCTTTAAATTTTTATTAATGGAATGGAATTCCTCTGTAATGTGCCCAATACACTCCGTATGTGTGCCGTGCGCGTGTGGATTGAACTGAATAGTATTAAAATTGATAGCTGCACCTGCTTTAATGCTCCCGACCCAATCGCCATTTTTAACCGGTTCTATTTCAGGCTTGCCAATATACCAGGCATTGATATTCTCTTTGGAAGCGCGCAGCGGAATCGAAATATCAAGTGGTTTTGATAAGTCTATCACGTAGGTATTTGACTGGTATTGTATGGTTGTTTTCATCATTTTTACTTTTATTTTAATCCTTTATAACCCTCTCAGGATTCCAAACCCTGAGAGGGGTAAAAAACCTGAGAAGGGTACAAATCACTCCAAAATTAAAAATTTAATATCTTCAAAATCTTGATTTCTGGAATGATATATTTTAAAATTCAGCAAATCATCAAACATCTCAATGACGTCATTTCTTAATATATAGGTTGGTTTAGATGATATGATTGAATGGTATGATGACCATTTATAATCTGAAATTGTATCAACTAATCTGTGATGAACAGGATTATTATGAATATAAAAATTCAATTTTATAAGATAATCCTGAGAGGTTACTACCTTTCGTTTGAAAGGTTTTTCAAACACACTTCCTGTTCGATCATACTTTTTATTTACAGCTTGTGTGTAAGCATTGAAAAGATGTGAAAATTGCTTTGACGGATTGACTTTTTCTTTGTTTATCTTAATGTGCGTAGAATAATTTAATTGATCTATTTTGATTTCATCAAGTTCTTTAATCCTTATTAAAAAATGAAAATGGTTTTTTAATAAGCACCAACAAAAAGTATCAGCTATAGGGTAAATATACTTCAAGTAAAGTGAGAGAAAATATCTGTAATTTTCTTCGTCAAAGAAGATAGTATTACCATTGTTTCCTCTATTATAAATATGGTAATAATGACCGAATTCTATTTTATCTAATAACGCCATAATATTTATAACTCTCTCAGAAAAACTCCCTCGAAAACTCTCTCAGGGTTTCAAACCCTGAGAGAGTTAAGAGAGTTAACTTTAATTCAACATAAAAAGATCAGAAGCGATGCCATCACTCAAAAACTGACCTTTTTTAGTGACTAGCAATTTGCCATCTTCAAGATACAATAAATGTTCAATAATATGTTTTTGAGATTGCTCCAAGAGATAAGTTTTATAAGAAACACCAAAATCCTGCTCCACTTTTTCTAAAGAAACACCCCAGATGGTGCGCAAGCCTGTCATTACGTATTCATTGTATTTGTCAGTAACCGTAAGCGTTTCAATCTCAATAGGGATTTTATTTTCTTCTAATGCCTTGATGTATTTTGTGTTATTTCGAACATTCCAACCTCGATGTTTTCCATCAAAGGAATGTGCCGAAGGTCCAATCCCCAAATAGGGTTTTCCTTGCCAATAGGCGGAATTATTTCTACTGAAATACCCAGGCTTCCCAAAATTAGAAAGCTCATAATGTACAAAACCAGCTTCTTCCAATTTTTCAACCATAATATGAAATTGCTCCTGAGCAAGATCATCATCGACATTTTTAATTGCGCCCTTTTTAATCAAAGATGCCAAAGCGGTTCTCGGCTCCACCGTTAACGCATAACTGGAAATATGAGGAATATTGAAAGACAATGCCGTTTCTATATTTTGAATCCATTGCTCATTGCTCATTCCTGGAATCCCGTAAATTAAATCGATAGAAATGTTATCGAAATGGCGCGTCGCTTCTTCCATACATTTTATGGCTTCTTCAGAATTGTGCGCGCGATTCATCAGTTTTAAATCGTCTTCAAAAAAAGATTGAATCCCGATGGACAGACGGTTTATTGGGGAATTCGAAAAGTCGTTGAGATGTTTAGTCGTTAAATCATCTGGATTTGCTTCGAGTGTAATTTCAGGATTTTCTGCAACTTTATAATGTTTATAAACCTCATCAATCAACAATTGCAACTCTTCAATTGACAATAAACTTGGCGTGCCGCCGCCAAAATAAATGGTTTCAACAACTTGATCTTTAAATTCGTCTTTGCGTAATTCCAATTCCTTGACCAAGGCACCGACCAATTCATCTTTCTTCCTTAAAGACGTCGAAAAATGGAAGTCACAGTAGTGACAGGCTTGTTTGCAAAATGGGATATGGATGTAAATTCCAGACATGAATAATGAATAATGAATAATGAATAATGAATAACGAATAATGAATAATGAATAATGAATAATGAATAATGAAAGTAAAAAAAGCTATTTCACAAAGCTACATAAAGCCTTCCTTTTTTATGAAAATGTATCAACAAATCAACTTCTCATTTTCATCATGGCAGAAAATGAAAGGTAATAGTAGTGCCCGGCATTAATAACGAATAAAGAAAATAAAAGCTATTACGCAAAGTTGCACAAAGGAGCACAAAGTTTCACAAAGACTTTCACTTGAAAAACTCCCGACTAACAACTGCTCGTCCGTTCGAGGCTTTTGCGAAGGCTAGATGACTGCCAACTGAAGACTGAGGACTGAATACTGCTAACTGAACACTACTTCTTCACTCTATCCTCATTCTGCTTTACAAAGGCAGCCCAACCTGTGTAACTTTTACCAACTTCAATACGGCCTTCATTATAAAAATGACATACCGCAGCCGCCAAACCATCCATTGAATCCAGATTTTTTGGTAAGGTTTTCAAGCCCAACAAACTTTGAAGCATTTTGGCTACCTGTTCTTTACTGGCGTTCCCGTTTCCGGTAATGGCCATTTTTATTTTTTTTGGAGCATATTCGGTAATCGGAACCTCTCTACTCAAACCTGCGGCCATGGCGACACCTTGCGCACGCCCCAACTTCAACATACTTTGCACGTTTTTCCCGAAAAAGGGTGCTTCAATAGCTATTTCGTCAGGATGATGCGTGTCAATAAGCTCAATGGTACGTTCAAAAATGAGTTTGAGTTTGAGGTAATGATCATCGTATTTCTTAAGATCCAATTCATTCAATTGTAAAAATGACATGGTTTTACCAACCACCTTAATCAGTCCGAAACCCATAATAGTCGTCCCAGGGTCAATCCCTAAAATAATTTTTTCTTTTATCATTTAATTACAATAATGGCAGCCACTTAAAGAGATGGAGGCCCCAAAAGCAACATACGCCAAATCGCCATTAAATGAAAACCCGTCGGTGGCTACGTTATATTTATTTTTCTTTGAAAGCGCATAAACATACGAACCGTCCACATAAATGGATAAGGATTCGGTCAATCTGTAATGCACTTCCACCCCAGCCATAACATTGGGATAGGTATAGGTGTTGTTCGCATAACTACCTAAAGGCTTGGTCATACTTAGGCCAGGACCAGCATGAGCCACAATGCCAATTGGAGGCGGCAAAAAAGTAAGCAAATCCTTAAAATCATAAACCCCCTGAACATTGACACGGGTATAATTTAATTTATAGGGCAAGGATCTATCTGTTGCTTCAGAAGAGCGATTGTAACCAAGATCCAGTTTAACGCCCCAATTTCTGGCAAACATATATTGCACTCCTAAATTAATGGTTGGAAAGTTGATTTGCTTGGAGAAGAATCCAACAGTTTCTTCTTGATCGATCGTATTATTGATTCCCAAAGCGAGTTGTAACTTCCATTTTTCAACATCCTTTTGGGCGCTACTTAAAGAGGTCGTCATAAGTGTCAAAAACAAAAGCCAACTTAAGTTTTGTATTTTAAAATAAGGTCTCATAAGCTAATTATGGTTTAATTTGCGATTATGTTAACGGCAATCTCTCACAAAACTAAACAATTCTCGCTTGTACTTATAAAAATAGGACTTGTTGTTGCTGCTTTTTATTTCATTTACACCAAACTGTTCCATAATAGAGATCTACATTTTGATGAATTCATTCAAAATCTGATGAATTTTAGCGCGATTTCAGCAAATACAATCCTTATTTTGCTTTTTTTAAGCATTTTTAACTGGTTTTTTGAAATCTTAAAATGGCAGACCTTAGTTGATTGCATTACAGAAATATCATTTAACGAAGCTGCCGCCCAAACTTTGGGTGCGCTTACCGCCTCGCTATTAACTCCTAATCGCATTGGCGATTATGGCGCAAAAGCCATATACTACCAAGCACTTCAACGTAAAAAAATCGTATTACTAAACCTGATTGGCAATAGCGCTCAAATGGCCATCACTACAATTTTTGGAACTTTTGGCTTTGCATATGTTGCGCTTCGTTTTCAGCCTGAATTAAATTACAATGGTCTTTTCATTGGGCTTGGATTGCTTGGCTTTATAGCGACTTTCCTTATTTGGATCTTAAAAACGGATGGGTTTAAAAAACAGAAAAAGTTACTTTATAAACAGCTGGACTTCCTAAAGAACATTAGTAAAAACTCACTATTCAAAATAATCCTATTTTCCTTAGTTCGTTATTTGATCTTTTCTTTTCAGTTTTACTATTTGTTGTATTTATTTGGCATCGAAATGAACTATTTTGAAGCCATGGTATTCATCTCAAGCATGTATTTATTATCTTCCATTATACCGTCCATATTTATATTTGACGTGATCATTAAAGGTGGTGTTGCCATTTATCTGTTCGGATTAATTGGGGTTCCCGAAGCTATTATATTATCCATCGTCACCTTGATGTGGATTTTAAACTTTGTGCTTCCCAGTGTTATTGGCAGCTACCACGTCCTTAATTTTAAACTTCCTAAAACCGTTTCATGATTTTCATTATTATCAGCATTACTGTTGTTTATCTTTTCCTAATAGGAAGTTTTATTTTGGGCTTTGATCGTGTAAAAACTTTTGAATTGAGCGATGCAACCCCAAAAACGCGTTTCAGCATCCTTATTCCTTTTAGAAATGAGGAAAAAAATCTTCCTGCGCTTTTGGAATCGATTTCAGCGTTGAACTATCCGAAGGACTATTTCGAAATTATTTTTGTGGATGACGACTCTGACGACAATTCCGTTCATCTGCTCGATGCATTTCTGATACAAAGTGGAATTACTAATATTCAAATCATAAAAAACATAAGACTCAGCAATTCGCCAAAGAAAGATGCCATTACCCTGGCCATTTCTGAAGCAAAATATGACTGGATTGTGACCACAGATGCCGATAGTATTCTTCCTAAATATTGGCTCGATAGTTTTGATGAATTCATTCAAAAGCAACAACCTGATATGATTGTCGCACCCATAACCTATACCAAGGTCAAAGGTTTCCTGCAAAACTTTCAACTCTTGGATGTGCTCAGTTTGCAGGGTGCCACCATGGGAAGCTTTGGTATAAAAAAGCCGTTTTTATGTAATGGTGCCAATTTAGCGTACAAAAAAGAACTTTTTAAAACCCTAAATGGATTTCAAGGCAACTCCGAAATAGCGAGTGGCGATGATGTTTTCTTACTCGAAAAAGCAACCCGAAATAAAACTATGAAAGTGGCGTATTTGAAATGCAAACAAGCCGTTGTTTTATCTTCAGCACTAAATTCAAGAAAAGATTTAATTGAGCAGCGCGTGCGTTGGGCAGCAAAATCAAGTGCTTATAAAAACTTGTTCGGGAAGTTCGCAGGGTTTATCATTTTATTACAAAACGCGCTTTTAATTTGCTGTGTGGCATTGCTCGGCATCGGAATTTTGACACCAAAAGGACTCTTATATATTTTCATCATAAAGTTCAGTATCGATTTACTTTTGATTCAAAAAGCAGCCAATTTCTTTGATCAGAAACACCATTTAAAACACTATTTATTGGCGTCTTTATATTATCCTTTTTTCAGCGTTTACGTGGCGTTTACAGCTGTATTTAAGGGTTATAAGTGGAAAGGCCGAAGTTATAGACAATAGTGCTACTGTAATTTATTTTCGGTAAATTTACAATCATCTGAATCCTGTGTTATGAAAAGATTTGTCTTCATCACGATTTTTTTATTTAGCGCCTTTTTGGCCAGCGCCCAAAAAACCTATACGATTGATGGTCAATCTGTTCAATTAAAATCTGCAATTGAAGGTCCTCTTGATTTGCTTTGGAATAGTTTTGACAACCAATACCGCTATTTTATAAGAACGGAAGACCCTCAACTCTTAGAATTGCTCAACACTAAAAATGCTAACAACACCTTTCAAGAAGAATACAAGTCAACTTTAACACAGCTTACCAACAACACATTAAACGCCTCAAAAACGAATTTCAACCTACGCGATTTGGCTCATTTTGTTGACCAATACAATGCATCTGTAAGTCCAGAATACGCATCAGAGCGCTCCAAATTTAAGGCCGAACTCCGTTTGGGTGTTTTTGGTGGGATTACCAACAGTCCGTTTGTAGGCAATCCAGAAAACATAATATCCTCCGTATTTGGAGGAGAACTTGAAATGCTCACTGGAAAGAACAAAAAACATTCGGGGTATTTACAATTACGTCATGTCGCTGAAAAGGACGCCTTCAAATATGAAACTACTGAACTTTCTTTAGGTTATAGATATCGATTTATTAATACTTCAGCCATCAGCTTTTATGGCGATGTTAAATTTGCAACCTTAAATCTCACCAGGGCGACCGTCACTTTTGAAGATTCCGCCAACAACACCATCACTCAATATATTGACGACACAGCTTTTGATGTCCCGCTGATCATTGGCGTAGGTGCCGATATACGATTGAGTTCTGTTATTTATGCGAATGTAAGTTACAATCAGATTTTTGCGATCTTCTTTAAAAATCAAGGCAATTTCTCTTCAGATATTACTCTCGGACTTAAATTCAAAATCAATTAATTAATGTGGACAATGACGGGCAAACTGAACTCAGTGGCCACTTGCTGACTGCGTTTAATGGCCGGATAAATTTTGGGAAGGGAATCAAAGCTATGTCTCAAGATGCTATCTAACTGCGGAATCTGCGCTTTAGTTACCGAATCCATATCAATGTTTTTGATTGAAAATCCACCCGTTTTATCAATATGAATTTTTAAAATCACAGTATCAGAGACATCCTCGGTCACGACGATTTTTTGATGCTCCAAATGCGAGGTCAGCAATTTATAAAGATGGTTTTCAAAACATGCTTTCTTTTCTTGATGGGTGAAAACGTTATCACAGTCGGCAAACGTCGGATAATCATCCACGTCATTCCAATTGATGGCTTGCATTTCCTCTTCCAAAATTTGTTCGGTGGACACTTTTTTGGATTGAAAATAATCGCAAGACGTCAGTATGATAAAGAAAACAAGTAATAGTCGCTTCATTTTTATAAGAGTACTGAAGCTGAAAAGTACAATTTTTTTAGAGAATAAATTCACTCAACCTAGTTCTGATAACTAATTTATTTTTAGAACAAATCAAACTTAATCAGTTTTCATGAATTTCTCTTCCTTTAGCTCTCGCAATCGGCTACTGGCATAGGGAACATACATGCTTTTTGGGAATTTATCGATATACACTTCATAGACTTTAATTTTAGAATTGCGATCTGCATAATATTCATCTTTGGTTCTTACCAAAAAGAACTGAGCCGCCTCGTCCTGTGGGTTTTCATTGACTGCCTTCTGAAGTGCTGCTATGGCTTCCTTGTATTTTTTC
The DNA here is from genome assembly GCF_053579655.1 of Gelidibacter sp. Classification (NCBI taxonomy): domain Bacteria; kingdom Pseudomonadati; phylum Bacteroidota; class Flavobacteriia; order Flavobacteriales; family Flavobacteriaceae; genus Gelidibacter; species Gelidibacter sp. The sequence continues at coordinate 28,758 of NZ_JBMDWE010000036.1, forward strand.
TGTCGATTTAAAACGCCTGCAAGCTTCGTGTATTCCGCATTTAACGGCTGATCCAAAATATTCAAAGCCTTGGCAATCCATTCTTCTGCGGCAGCGAAATTATCGATTTTCTCATATAATTGTCCTAAAATATAGAGGTTGGTCGCATTTTTAGAATCATAATCTACCGCACGATGGGCTTGAACGATGGCTTTTTCGTACAGTAATTGTTCGGCATAACAAAAGCTCAATTTCTCATGGATAAACTGCGAACTTTCGCCCAAATCCAATAACTTCTCGAACCATACGGACGCTTCTTTATAATTCTCTTTCCGATAGTAATTGAGCGCTTTTAAGCTGATCAACTCCGCATTATTGGCATAACTCTTCAATCCTGTGTTGATATAACGAAGGGACGCCTCATGATTGCGCTTTGCTAAGAAATACCTGGCGATTTTATAAATGGCTTTTTGATGGGTGTGATCGAGCTCATAGGCCGAATGAAATCGGTTCATGGCCGTAGAATCGCCTTGTTTTTCAAAAACCAAACCAAGCTCATAATGGTAATTCGGATTTTTATAATCGAGATACACCAGCTCACTGAATAATACGGCAGCATCATTGAGTTTTTTACTTCGGGAAAGCAGTTTGGCATAGTCATACTTGATAAGCGCATCCTCAGGGAAAGCGTTGAGTGCGTTATCATAGCTTGCTAAAGCTTCATCGTAATTACCAAGCGCTAAATTAGCCTTCGCCATTTTCTCATAAACCTCTTCTTGTTTTTCATAGGTTTTAAAAACCTCAATCGCTTGTGAATAGTTGCCATGGACATACAAGCTGTCAGCACGTTTTAATAGGACGTCCTGCGCTTGTACAGACCATGAGACTAACACTAAAAGTAAAATTTTATAGAATTTTATCATGTATTCCATTATAAAAATCTTATCTGAAATAATTTTTCCGACAGGTTTTAAAATTTAGTATGCTGAACGAGAAAATAAAACGAAACTCCTATTATTGCACTTGAAATAATATTGGCAGACTATATGGCACCACTACTGCTTTACCTTTGTGTTTGCCAGGAGTCATTTTGGGCAATGTTTTAACTACACGAATGACCTCCTTTTCCAACCCAGGATGAGATGCTTTTGCCCTAATATTCGAGATGGAACCGTCTTTTTCAATTTTAAAAATAACCATGAGGCGTTGCGTTCCACTCAATCCCAATTCTTTCGCTAATTTGGTATTGAAATTTTTATTGACGAATTCACTGATTTTATCGGATGTACATTTTTTGAGCGCTTCATTTGAATCTAATGCTTCACAAGAAGGGAATCGAGGCACTTCATCAACAACGGCATAAGGAATTTCGCCATCAAATGTGATTTTATCCTGTTCTTTAGATTTCAGTTCTTTAAGATGGTTCTGCTCAGATTCTTCTGTTTTTTTTACATCTATTCCTGAAGCATCCTCTGAAACTTGAAATAAAATAGGCAAACTATACGGCACCGTTACGGTTTCCCCTTTTTGTTTCCCTGGTGTAAAATCTGGCATGGATTTAATGACTCTAATCGCTTCAGCTTCCAGTCCAGGATGTGGCGCTCTTGACATGACGTCCCTAACTTTTCCGTCTTTACCAATTTTAAAAATAACATTGATGCGTTGTCTTCCAGTCAATCCTAGTTCGGTGGCCAAATTCGTATTGTAGTTTTTATTGACAAATTCCGCTACCTTTCGAGAAGTACAATCTTTATCAACCTCTTTAGATCCTGTCGGTTCGCAACCTTCAAATAATGGCACTTCATCTATAGTCGCGAATGGCACTTCAATGTCATTAGCATCAGATGATGTCTTATTTATCTTAATATTATCGATGATTGTGGAATTATTTTTATCCATGTTTATGTCAATAGTCGTTTTCCCATCAGTCATTTTCAGTTTATAGTAAAAGGCATCTTTATCTATTAAGGCCAACTTTTCAGCTTTCATTTCATTTTCGTCATCTGATAATTTAGCCATATTATCAACTACCAAACGTAGCTCGCCATTTCTTCCCATATTTTCCCATCCTTGTTTAGCTACATCCGTTTTTTTAAAGTCAAGATAGTCTTCATAAGTTTTAAATCTATTAATCCTTTTTTCATAATTTTCTGCATCCGCTTCAGTTAACTGGCCTTCACTTTCCTTTTTCTCCCTAATTTCAGTATACATAAATTTTATAAATGCTTGCCTTCTGGCTACTACCTCTCTACTCTCAATATAATTATCGTCTCGTTTAAAAAACTCTTCGTTATTTATATTAAAACTACCTTTAGTCCGTGTCAATTCAGCAATCTCCTTATAATATTTATCCACTAATTCTTGAAAGGTCAATTCCTGATAAAGAACTTCTTTCTGAAGAAAAGGGAATGGATCTTTTACTTCACTCGCATAAGACGAGGTGTACATGAGCATGACCATCACCACTGGCCCCAATAAGGCATACTTGATAAGATGGATTTGTTTTGATTTTGATTTGCTTAACATAAGGATTCGTTTTTTGATTAATGATTGATGAAAAAATGGATTGATGAATGAAATCTGCTGGGTCTCGAAAACTTCCGACAACAAACTTTGATAGTATTCCGACTTGCCCTTGTATTTTACTGCTTTTGCATCGGCGATGAACTCGTGCAACGTAGATAATCTATTTTGATACATATATATTAATGGATTGAACCAAAACACGATCCGTAAGATTTCAAAGGCCAATAAATCCAGACTGTGTTTTTCTTTGACATGAACCATTTCATGTTGTACGATATGTTCTTTTTTTTCTGCATGAATGTTATTCCCCAAAAAGATATATTGGAAAAAAGAGAAGGCCGCACTGCTATTCAATAAAAACACAATAAGCGCATCGCCTTGCCAACGTTTTGGGTTTTCATGGAGCATTTTTAGGATTTTGATGATTTTGTATGCCAAAATAAGCGCTGCTAAAACCATCCCCAAAACCCAAACATAAGTCCAAGAAAAACTGAGCGCTTGCTCTGAGATTTGTTGCGTTTGCATCATCATAGCCTCATCCATAACTATGGGCGAAACCTCCCCAATAATAACCTCTGGCAACCTAATAATCATCGGTTCTGGAACAATGGCTTTGATACTTTCAAATTTTAAAAAAGGCAAGACAAACGACAAGAAAGCTGTGCCGATTAAATACGCACGATTCCAATTAAAGAAGGTCTCGTTCTTTAAAAACACGTCATAAATGATCAAAAAGAACACTTGAAACGCAAGGGTTTGTAGAATATAGTGTAACATAGCTAGTCGTCTTTTTTGTTAATTTCCTTTAAAACCGATTCCAAATCTTTTAAGCTCAGTTCATTTTTCTTCACGAAAAAAGATACCATACTCTTAAATGAGCCTTGAAAATAATCATTGACCAGCATATTAATGCTTTGGTTGCTGTAGTCCGTTTTTGCCACCAACGGAAAATAGAGATGTCCTTTGCCCTGTTTTTCATAATCCACAAATCCTTTGCTTTCCAAAATCCGCACAATGGTAGATACCGTATTATAGGCAGGTTTGGGTTCGGGCAATTCGTCAATAATTTGTTTGACATTGGCTTTTTGCAATTGCCATAGCACTTGCATGATCTCTTCTTCGGCTTTTGTGAGTTGTTTCATAATCTCTCCCTGCGAGGGCAGTCCCGAAACTTCGGGATATTTAGTTAAACTGGAATTTCATCAGAGCAAACGGATTATAATCTTCTAATCACCTCACTTGATGATGCTAATATAACTAAAATATTAGTTCAAACTAATTTTTTAGTTAAAAGATTTTATAAAAGTTGAAGGAAGTGGAGAAGGAAGGAAAAGAATTATCTGATAAAAGAATCAAGACATTTCGACAAGCTCAACGACCGCCCTTCGCTTTTAGAACCAAGAATCAAGACATAACAGATAAAGCTTTGGTAAAAGAATCAAGACCGCTTCGCTTTTAGAACCAAGAATCAAGACATAACCCGTAAAGCGTTGAAGGCAGCTCTTAAAATTTATAATTATCTGGAATCATGACGCCTGATTAAGGCTTACAAAAAAGACAAAAATGGATACGCTATAAATCAAGTTGCTATAAAACCATTATCATTCTTTATGCTTAGGAAATCGACAAATCTTAATGCTACCAGATGATACTAAAAATAAAACCTAATAATTTTCCAGACGGTTAATTATTAGGTTTATTCTTTTTACTATTAACTCAACAAATGAGTAGAGGGATTAATTAATTGTTGTTGACTAATCAAATATAGAAAAGAGATGTGACTTTAAGTTACGGGAAAACCGCAAACTTTTTGTGGCAAAACCGTACAACTCATACGTAGCAAGTCATTGACGATTTTCCAAAAATCAAAAAAACGTAAATTTATCCGTTTTATTTACAGAAAACCCTTTTTCCTCGCTTTTTCAATGAGTGTTTCATCCCTACCATCGTTTACAGAGAATAAAACTTTGAGATGTTTTTTACGCTTTTCAATGGCACTCATTGATAAATTAATGTGTTCCCTTAAGGTAATTGTCCGAACGCCTTGCGATAATAAATGCAGAATTTTCCGGTTGATATCATCTACATAAATATCAGTTATTACCGACTTTTTCAAGAAATTATTTACCGTACTACTGTAATAGGGCGGAGAAGATAAAATATGTTGAAAGGCCTCTGCCAATTCACTGGACGTCATATCACTTTTAATTAAAAATCCGTCAGGATCAATCTGCTTTATAATGTTGTGCACTCTAAACGACTCATTGAACATGGTTAAAATAACAATTTTCGCATTGGGCATGAGATTGCGTGTCAATTTCGCCAAATCCTCTCCCGAAGTCAATTTGCCATCCGAAGAACCTGGCAAACTGACATCAAAAAAGCAAACATCATAAGGCTTTTCCTTGGCTGCTCGTCGCAATAATTCATTTGCAATGTCACAATCATTTGCGGTGTCAATGTGCAGGATCTGATTCTCCTTTTTGCTTGCCATCAAGGTGTTTTGATAACCTTCAATGATAATGGGATGGTCATCTACCATCAAAATATGAATGTGCTGCATAGGTACTTAAATTGTATAGGGGATTTTCACTGTTATGGCTGTGCCTTGATCAATTTTTGAATGGAACAATACCGTTCCGTTAAGTTGATTGACCCTTGATTTAATGTTTTTCAGACCGATTCCTTTTTTACTCTTATTCGGATCAAATCCAACACCGTCATCATTTATAGTCAAGCAAATTACAGGATTTTTCAGTTGAAAACTAATGTGTACGGTTTTGGCTTTGGCATGTTTATAGATATTTTGAAGTCCTTCCTGAACCATTCTGTAAATGTTTATTTTGGTTTTATTGGAAACTAACTCCCAATCAATATCTTCTGAATAATCAAATTCATATTCCAATTGATAGGCAGCGGCCTGTTTTTCGATCAATTCCAACAAAATATCGATAAATCCAGAGCCCTCCATAAAATCGGTATTCAAGTCATGGGAAATTTTACGAATATCATTTTCAATAATCTTTAATTCCGAAATGTATTTGGATCGTGTCTGTGCCGCCTCTTTTCCTTCATTAAGATTATAACTATCCAAACTCAACCGCGTTCCAAAAAGGCGTCCTAAGATGCCATCATGCAACTCTTGCGAAATACGTTTTTTCTCTTCAAACCTGGCCCCGTCAACTTTGTCCTGTTGGGAAAGCAATAAATTGTAAATTTCCTCATTGACTTCCTGCTGGTCTTGTTTGAATTTCAATTCTATATTCTTGTTGCGCTGTGTGAAAATGATATAGACCAATATGGAACCTACCATTAAAACGAAGGAACTAATAATCCACCACATTTTTTCCGTCGCCATCCGTTCGTTTTCCAATTCGATCTGGTCGGTTTCAAATTCAATACGCGCAAATTTATTACGGATACCGCGTTCATGTGCCAACAGACTATCACTTAACTGGATATGTTGATTTAGGTAGACTTTGCCTTCGTCACCTGGTTTGAGTTCGGAAAGAATAATCATAGACTCCAAAAGAAGGTCATTAGATGATATCTCTTTTGCTAATTGATAGGATTCTTCCGCATACTTTAGGGCCAGCTGCTGCTTACCTTGACCTTTATAAAACTTAGAAAGATCAATCGTCACATTCAGTATATTTACTTTGTCCTTAAGACTGTCCGAAATTTGATACGCCCTTTCAAACAGACGTTCCATTTGCACAAAATCTTTATTTCCATTCAAAAATCTTGCTAGGGCGACATTATCCAATACCAGTGCATAAAAATTAGGATCCAAATCAAATAACTCCTTGTGATCTAAAATGCCTTCATAAAGCTGAAGCGCTTTTTTAAAATCACCTTTTTCTTTATAGACATGTGCCATATTGTTTTCTGAAGACAACTCCAGAATAAGCCCATTACTCATTTTCTTGGCTATCGCATAAGCTTTCTGATGATAATCAAGTGCCCTATCAAAGATTTTTATGGTTGTGGCCCCCGTTCCAATCCGTGTATAAAGCAACCATAGACTCTCCAGCATATAATCATCTTTAGGAAGATGTTCCGCCAACTTTATGGCCTTAATCGCACTTTCCTCACTACCTATATAATCTTTTTCCAGGTTTTGGATTTCTGAGATATTTATCAAGATATCAACTTGCCGAGAGGTAAGCCCTAACTGTTCAGAAAATTTATAGGCTTTTGTATAGTAATAATAAGCACTGTCATTTTGAACCCTATTCCGATGATGGTAAAAACCCAAATTATGGTTGGCAATGGCCATGGCTAAAGAATCCTTGGTGTTTTTTGCGAGGTCTAAGGTTTTGAAGTTGATCCTTTTAAATTCACTGAAATTACCCGTATAAATGCAAAGCGCAGAATAATTATGATTGATTTTAATTGTAATGGAATCGATTTTCAAGGCATTCGAATAATTCAAGGCTTTTTTTGCATAAGCAAATTGCGCTTCAAGGGATAACTTATGGTTTTTACTGAGCGCTTGAAATTTTAAGATACTATCATATGCAGGCGAGGCCAACTTTTTTTGTGGATAAGCGCTTTCACCAAAAAAAAAGAAAAAAGTAATTAGAAAATATAACCTGAACACGTTGGCATGTTGTTTTTGAATGATTCCAAATTTATAATAATTTATTCAATGTATCCTGTTTAATTTAAGCCAACACCAAAAGCCCTTATTAATTGAAATAAAGGCTTGGGTTTTTAGATATAAATTGTTTTATCCCTGCTCTGGAATGCGGATTCCGCCTCTTGAGTGTGCTAGCAGATCAAATTCTGTTTTTGACTTTTCGTACTTATTTACTTCACTTGTAGTTTGAGAAGGCGTTTGGTTGGTTTGGCTAGAAACTGTTACGAATAATACTAATAATAATGTAATTTTCAAAGTTTTCATGTTGTTACAATTTAGGGGTTATATACTATTTTAGTTAATTAATAATTGTGCACTACAATGTCATTCGAGGGAAGAATGGATTATTAATTTTTGAGCATAAAACTTTAGCCTTGTACCTAACGTCGAGGGAATTAAGCTTTGCAATAACGTCTTGAAAATGGATTAAAGTTTTCTTGAATAAGTTGGTTAAGGGCTTACTAAAGAATGTCAAATATATTATAAAAAAATTACCAACAAAAATTTTATCGGATAAAAATGCATTTAATCGATGAAGTGCAGCAATTTAGTCGAAAAGATGTACAAAAAGCGGCCATTAGAAGTCTTTTAATCTGCTTTTTTATAAACAACTTTTGGGATTTCTCAGATTTCTTTGGAAGGTTGGTTAAAACAAGCACAATCTGATCCTTTTAATGTTTCATAAGAATACAAAACTGTACCATTAAAATGAAGAAACATTAAAAGGCTTGATTGACATCTAGGGATTTAATAGGCAAACTGTAGAATAAAGACGGTAACCAAACTCTACTCCTTTTAGGAGGGTTTCTGAAGAATAAAACCCTTTTTAAACGCAAGAGCCGCAAAGGATTTTCGCAATGGACGTCATGAGATTTTATAACCTTGCGAACTTTGGGATTTTACTCTGCATCTTAGCGGTTAAATTAAATCCACAAACCTAAAATCCCACAACTTTTTGACTTGACCCTTTTAAATGATTGATTATTAGGTAATTAATACGCAACCTGTAGAATAAAAACGGCAACCTAATTCTACTCCTTTTAGGAGGATTTCTGAAGAATATTGGATGTTTCGAAAATTTCGAAACCACCCTAAAACAAAAAAGCATCCCGATTCTGTTAAAAACAGAAAAGGAAAGCTTCTCATTGGAATACCAAATCGCTCTGGTACTCACTACGTTCCGAATTTGACTTCGGAAACAACACAACTTCTTTAAAGCGCTAAAAAAAGCTCTAAATTTCTTTAGAGCTTCTTAGCATTTTTGCGGTCTGGACGGGACTCGAACCCGCGACCTCCGCCGTGACAGGGCGGCATTCTAACCAGCT
>NZ_JBMDWE010000037.1:0-36891 GCF_053579655.1 Gelidibacter sp.
ACTCTGTATATATTTAAAAGCTTTATGGTATAGTGAACTGAGTTCTGAAATCCGTATAATAATAGTGTAAAGCTGAGGAGTCTTTTTATTTATAAACGGTGTTGTCCGATTAAAACTTGAAATTCTTTGCGCAACCTTCTATACATAGTGCTTTTAAAGTTTTTTCAACGATGCCCTTCATTTATTTTTTATTAGAAACGCTTATAAAAAATGAAAATTTAGAAACAGTCTTGAGTTTGATACCCAATGTTTTCAATGCTTTACGACACAAGTCTATATTCTAGGTTCTATCAACGGCCTGTGCTGAGCGCAGTCGAAGTAAGTGGTCTATATTCTAGGTTCTATCAACGCAGTGGTCTATATTCTAAGTTCTATCTGGCGAGCGAAGGTGGAGTCGGAGAGATTAACTGCGTTGTTCTCTTTCACTCCAATCCTGCAACTACAACTGGCTGTACTTGCAGTCCAGGTGCTTTAAAACAACAAAATCCGATCAAGCAAGCTTGACGGATTTCTTATGTTTTAAATCACAACCCAGTTGTGATTGATTGTGGAGTCGGAGGGATTCGAACCCTCGTCCAAACAAGTTACCAAAGGGCTTTCTTCACGTTTATTCTTTTCTTGTTTTTTCGATTGCAAGCTGGTTAAAGACAACCCACTTACAACTTATCTTCTTTAGTTTCAAGAGCAAATCAAAGCGCTTTGCTCCCTATGTCAACATTTACGATGTCTCTGAGCTGACCGCCGCTGACCAGGGCTTTCAAGAGACATTTAGCTTCCCTACCTAGTAGGGATTAGCAAATCCTACTGTAATTCGGATTAAGCAGCTAAAGCGTAGTTATTCTCGCCGTTTAAAAGTTCGAAATAGTCTTTTACGTGTTTCAATTTCATTACACGACGTGCTTACCGTTCAATAAATCTCGCTGTCAAAACCAGTCGACCCCATTTAGAATGATAATTTTAATTGTTTGGGCGTTCCCCGAAAAGGGTCGCGCTTTCCGCTATATCTTTTGCCGAAAAGGCAAAAGGATGTCGCTTCAATCGCTAACGCAGCTTGCAAAGTTACCAAAAAGTTTCATCTAACCCTGCAAATGTGGATAACTTATTTCAAAAAATATGCCAGAATAATATCGGTTCCTTATCTGTCAAATTGACGTTTTCAATAAAAGTGCAGTAAGTTTTATGGAAATAAACAGTAAAATATCTTCCACCTTCATGATATTTTCCGTTTTGTTATGATAATATAGTATCAAAATGCAGTAATTTAATATGATTGATTTGGCGTCTTAAATCGTACTTTTGCAACTTCAAAATTAAATGACTGAGTCATGACAAAACCAAGAATCGCACTCGCTGTCGGCATCATATGTATTTCGATATTTCCAATTTTGGTAAAGTTAAATCTAACTCCCGGGCTTATCTCTGCGTTTTACCGAATGGTCATTGCTTCAGCGATTTTAGTGCCCTATGTGCTTATTACCAAGAAGTTTAAAGTGACCTCTCGAAAAACGTTTTTCCTTACGGTGCTTTGCGGGGTTGTTTTCGGATTGGATGTGGGCGTTTGGAACATTGCCATTCAGCAATCCACAGCAACTCAAGCTAGTTTGTTGACTAATCTTTCGCCAGTTTGGGTAGGAATCGGTTCTTTTCTATTCTTGAAAGATAAGCCTAAGCGTAACTTTTGGATAGGTACGGTTGTGGCCGTCATCGGGATGGTGCTTTTGGTAGGGTTTGATTTGTTTCTCAACTTCGATTTTAATTTGGCCTTCATTTTTGGAGTGCTTTCCGGAATGCTCTATGCCGTTTATATGTTAACCAGTAAAAGGGTTTTGGGCGAAATGGAGATCATGACCTTTATGATGGTCAGTCTGCTTTCTTCGGTCGTTTCTTTAGGCTTATTAAGTTATGCCATGGGCGAACCTTTTGGTGGATTTTCTACTGAGGGCTGGTTGGTATTGGTGATTCAGGGAGTCGTCTGCCAACTATTGGCGTGGTTGCTTCTTAGTTTTGCTACCAAGCATATGCGTGCTACGCGTGTGTCGGTCAGTTTATTGGGACAAGCAATCTTGGCGTCAATTCTGGCGTGGTGGTTGCTTGATGAGCTGATTTCGGTGCAAATGGTTATTGGTGGCATCATTCTACTATTCGGCATCCGACTCACATTTTATGAAAAGCCATTGTTTAAATCAAAAGTTTAAAAGCTTTCGGCAGCTATCTGCACTCCAAAAATGGGCGATGGCATTGGATTTTCTGCCTAGGTTAGTACATTGAAACGGAGGAGCAAAGATTTTTATTTAGGAATGCTTGCTAAAACTTCAAAATCGGCTTATTTTCGTGAAAAGTTGATTTTTGAAGTGATTTAGTTCCTTGAAATTCAATTTTCCTAACAAAATGACTATCTATTGATGAAATTTGCCATTATAAAAGAACGTAAAAATCCACCTGACAGACGTGTCGTATTTTCTCCAGAAAAATTAGCCGAAGCAAGAGCCTTATTCCCCGAAGCCGAATTTATAATAGAATCCAGTGATCTGAGAGTGTTTCCAGATGCCGCTTATGAAAAATTGGGTTTTACGGTTACCGATGATGTGTCTGATGCCGATGTGATGCTAGGCGTAAAGGAAGTGCCCATCGAAGCGTTGATTCCGAATAAAAAATATATTTTCTTTTCACATACCATTAAAAAGCAAGCTCATAATAGAGATTTGCTCCAAGCCATTCTTGAGAAAAATATCGAATTGATAGATCACGAAACCATCGTTAAAAAAAGTGGTACACGCTTAATTGGCTTTGGGCGTTATGCGGGATTAGTGGGGGCTTATAATGGGTTTAGAGCCTTGGGCCTAAGAGACGGATTGTTCAATTTGCCAAAAGTCGAAACACTTTCTTGTTTGAAGGAAGTAAAATCGGAATTGGATAAAATAACTATTCCACCTATTAAGATATTGCTTTCAGGAACTGGAAAAGTCGCTCGGGGTGCAAAAGAAATCATCAATCACTTGAAAATAAAGAAAATAGATAAAGGACTTTATTTGACATCAAAATTTTCTGAGCCCGTGTTTAGTGTGGTCGATGTTATGGATTACAACAAGCGCAAAGATGGAAGAGTAGGTAATAAGCCTGAGTTTTATATGCATCCTTATAAATATGAAAGTAATTTCATGGCTTATGCCAAAGAAACGGATATGTTTATAGCTGGACACTTTTATGGCAATGACGCCCCTTTTCTGTTTACACGAGAGGATGCCAAGTCGCCTGATTTTAATATTAATCTTGTGGCAGACATTAGCTGTGATGTGGATGGTCCTGTAGCATCAACCATAAGATCTTCTACCATTGTTGATCCATTTTATGGTTATGATCCAGTCACCGAAAAAGAAGTGGCATATGATGCTAAAGATGCGATCGCTGTGATGTCTGTTGATAATTTGCCCTGTGAACTCCCAAAAGACGCCAGTGAAGGTTTTGGAGAGATGTTTCTTGAACATGTCATTCCAGCATTTTTTAATCAAGACGACGACGGCATTCTGAAGCGTGCCAGAATTACAAAAAACGGAGAACTGACCAAACGCTTTGCCTATTTGCAGGAATATGTGGAGGAGGAATTAGTGGGAAGTAGGTAGTGGGTAGCGGGAAGTAGGTAGAGGGTAGTGGGTAGAGGGTAGTGGGTAGAAGGTAGTGGGAATGAGGGATTGGTGAACTTCCCTGATTAGTGTCGACCGTTTTTAGTTAATTGATCTATTGACTAATCTAAGATTGATGCCTTTTGTGGCTCTTTGTGCCTCATTTGGATAACTCTGCGTTATAACCTTTTTGAATATGAAACGCTTTATATTTTTCCCGCAGATATTAAGTCTAGTCTAACTTCTGAGGAATTAGGTGACAAGGATTAGTAGCGCTATTTTTTTAACATGTAATACTTATTATCATACGTCTTTTGTCCTCTAGTCTTTTGTCATTTTAAGCCATTATTAAACAAATCTAAAAAGCCTGAAAATTCAATTCTCAGGCTTTTTAGATTTGAATCTATTGTTATCCGTTTAAAACAAGTAGTAGTCGAGTCATCTTATATTGATAGGTTTTTTCAGAGTTTGTTTCTAAGTCCATTCTGTTAAATAACTTACGACAAAGTCTATATTCTATCCTCTAAATTCTACCCTCTATTTTCTACCCTCTATTTTTCTACCCTCAAATTAAGATTTCAAAATATCTATCATAATATCAATTTCTTTAACCAGTTTCTCGTTTGAGCCGCTATAGCCCACCGATTTGAACTTCATTCTTCCATCAGGACCAATGATGACTTTGGTTGGAATACCTGTGATGTCATATTTTTCTGCCACCTCAAAAGCGTTGCTACCCTCAAGTTCTGTATCATAAACCACATGAAAATCATACTTACTGGTTTTTATAAAGTCTTCAACCAACTTTTCTCTGTTTGGACCTCTTTCAAATGTGTCAACAAATAATAAAACGACTTTATCATCATTCTTATATTTTGTAACGACTTCCTGCATGCCTGGGAAGGATGCTTTACAAGGACCGCACCAGGTTGCCCAGAAATCTAGTATGACGGTTTTTCCTTTTAAAGAGGCCAAAGAAACGTCTTTACCTTTCATATCCTTTAAGGTAAAGGTTGGCGCTTCTTCATTAAGGATCGTTTTTTCGATTTCAGCAACTTGTGTAGCGTAGGCTTCTTTTTCAAAAGTGATCATGTTTTCCTCAACATCAGTAGCTGACGGATTCAATTTAAGATAGGTCGTCCTATAAGCTTCCTTGATTTTTTCATTCGCATGACCTGACTTAATGAAACTTTCAGCTTTGTCCTTAACGGTTTCAAATTGGTTGTCTGCAATTAAGTATTCAATATAACGTTGATTCGCCTCAGTGTCCCGTCCTTTATGATCATGTGCTTTTTCCTGATAAGCAATGGCTTCTTTGATTTTCCCTTGTTGGAACAAAATAAAAGCATAAGTGTCGGCAAACATGTTATACGATGATTTTAGGCTTTTATCATATTGTTTTTTAGTGTAAAATTCAGGCTTATCGTCTTGGTTTTTCTGTAAATCGGTAATAAGCTCAAGCGATGTTTTGGACATTTTTTCTGCTTCATCTAGGTTTTCTCCACTTTCAGCTAAGGGCCATGCCAAATTGTTTAAGGTAGAGGCTCTACGAGCTTTGTCATCCACTTGAGATAAATATTTATCAAAGTTGGCCATGTCCTTTTGTTGATAATAGTTTCTGGCCAAAGTGCCAGCCATATAATCACCTAAGTTTCCTGATTTTGCATTAGCTTCAGAGTACTTCTTAAAGATTTCAGCTTTTTTTTCTAAATCACTTTCTTGTTGAAACTGATCAATCAACTCATAATTAGCAGTAGTTCCTTTCGGGAATTTTGCAAGTGTCATTGATTTTATGGAATCAACTTTCGCCTCTTCGCCCATCATGGAATAAAATTGGAGAAGAGAAGTGTATTCCTTTTCAGAAACAGTCGGCTTTTTGCCGAGTGAAGCCGCATACTGATCAATCAGCTTTTTTGCTTCCTCTTTATCGTTCTTATAAGCCAATTGCAAATAAGGCACTTCCCAAGTAGATTTTAGGTTAGGATGAGCATCAAGTTCAAATTTAATGGTGTTTAAAGCTGTGGTTGGGTCGCCTTTAATTCCGTAATCTTCCCCATATCTGATAGGATAATAGGCAATTGCAGAACTACTTCCTGGGATTTTATCGCCGTCTTTCGTATATAATGGCAGCAAATAACCCTTTTTGTTATTGTTATCATATTGGTCGTCAACTTTAAAGATAAAAGCCAATGCCACTGCAGAATCCGGGATTTTTATAGAGCTTTTTTGTTCGCCATCTTTAGCTGAAAAGTCAATGTCAAGCGGATAATTTTTGTCGCCTACCATATAGGCATAAAATGCTTCAACCTCTTGGTCACTTTTATAAGTGAGCTCTAATTGGTCGCCTGGTTTCGGATGCTCATTGGAGATGGTCAAGTGACCGATCGTAAGAGGTTCAGCTTTTTTTTCTGCTTCCTGTTTACAGGAATAAAGTGCCAAAAGCATTAAAAATAAATAAAGTGAGATTTTTTTCATGTGTTTATATTTATTGTTTTTCAATGGTCATACTTCGACTTCCCTAAGTACAAGCGTGCTGTTTGATCTTAATCATTCCCTCGGGTATTTAAATCTTGCGATGCGCGTTTCATGTGAAGTGTTTGGGTTTTTGTGCTAATAAAAGTACAGATTTTGACTTAAAGATGAAATTAAATGCATGATATTCCAAGAATGGCGATGCATTAATTTAAATAGGGACCTATGAATGCTGAAAATTCGGATTGACTTTTTAGGGAAGAAATGTTCATGAGCACACCTATAAACCTCAGAATATGGGCCGAAAGTTGAGGTCTAAAATCACGTTGTGATCTTATACTGAATTCCAAAGCTTATCATTTAAAACGAATTAACGATAGCGTTTTTTATGAGATTTAAGCGATTGAAATTGATACTCAACAAATAGAGTCGTTATAATTCCGAAGGTAGAGACTGATCGTGAATCTCAAGATGCTTATGATTCCGTTACTTATTTAAATAATGGTTTTCCATTGATCAGATTCGGCAAAGTCTTTAATAACGCGATTGCGTTCTATAAGGAATTTCGTCATGTAATTTCTTAGGAATAATTGATCGGCTAATTTTCCCAAAAGTCCAAAAGGAGAGGTATAGTCAAACACATCCGTCATCAAGGTGCCATTGGCATCTTTAAAATGATGTTCATGTTTAAAACTTTTGAAAACACCAGAGACCATTTCATCCACAAAGAAATCTGGTTCCTTGAATGCGGTAATTTTTGAAGTTAATGTATGGTAAACACCAAAATGTTTGGCGCGCCAGGTAACGGATTCGTTTAGGTCGATGAGGCCAACAGTTTTTCCGGAAATGGCCGTTTCATTAGAATTTCGAGTAGATATTTTATGCAGATCAATGCTGCGGGCCAAATCAAAAACGATGCTTTTATCTGCTTTTATTAAGGTGTTTAAAAGGATTTTAGGCATTCAGACGTTAATTGAAACTTACAAATCTCTGTAAACAATGATGTTTTCAAAAGCCAAACCTTTATAGTTTTTCTTGTGTCTTTTTTCGACCTCATAATAATGGGAGTCAAAGAAAGGAAAAGCAGTAATGCTTATGTCTGATTTGAGAACCTCATAGCCATTGGCCGTCGCTCTCGATTCCATGATGCGAAGTAATTTTGAGCCGATTGTACGTCTTTGGAAATCTTTGTGCACATAGAGACCATCTAGATGAAATCCGTTTTTTAAATACGCGAAACCTGCAATTTGACCTTTGAATTCAGCGACCAGAAAGTAGAGGTTTTCAATGCGATCTTTCCATTCTTCAAGGTTATCAGCGTCTGATGACCAGACTTCAATTTGTTTTTCGGAGTAATCTTTACTGTTTACGGCACGAATGGTATCCCTGAAAATTGTTGTGATTTCCGGTAAATCTTCTAGTGTTGCCTGTCTAATTTGTATCATAATTATATTCTAAATATACCACCTAAACTAAAAACACTTTCTCCATAGAAAAAATGTTGTGAAGCGCTTTCGCTAGGATTATGTGTTGTTCTGATATCGCCCATATTGATATAGCCGCCTCTCAAATCGCCTTGAATAAAAAAGTGTTTGAAGAAGGTTAAATTCAAACCTGCACCGACTGAAACACCATAGCCTGCAACATGAAATTCGTCATACCGGTCTCTGTCAAAAAGTGTGGTGTTGGTTTTTGGATAGAGGATACCGGCACCAACGCCTTCCGTGATATTTACTTGAAATTTATCGGTATTTTGAATGCCGAATAATGAAGAAATATCATCATGTCGTGCGAATTCAAGATACACATAATTTAGCCCATCGGTATGTTCGAATAATAAAAATTCTTCAGAAACCAAAAAGTTCTTGTTGTCATAAATGCCATTAAATATGGCTCCAACATCATCGGCAGGCAAATCAATATAACCATCAATTACTCTGTTTTTGTTTGCATCCATAACATATTTCATGTGGTCCAAACCAATTGCGATGCTGTAGTGATCCGAAATAAAATAGCCAAGTTTAAAATTGGTTTGTGGGATGGTCATACGTGTCGGATTTACATAATCAATATGCCAACCTTTGGGTTTGTCATGAGCCGTGACATCCTTAATGGTAAACTCATAATCAACGCCTTTAAAGCTAATGTCTGAATTTGTAAATGCTGCTCTGTTTCCTCCCCAACTCACAAAAACTTTGCCTTTGTTAGAATCTGTGTACTTAGTAGGCTCAATGAAATCTTGTGAATAGCTTTTGAATGATATCAAAAGAAGAATTACACCTAAAAGAGGTGTTTGAAAATTTTTAAACATTTATAACTGTTTTATAAAGTATTGACTACTTTTCTTATGGCCACTAAATTAGTGAGCAATTTTTCCAAATTATCTAAGTGAAGCATGTTGGCGCCATCACTTTTAGCGTTAGCTGGATCAAAGTGCGTTTCGATAAACAAACCATCAACATTATTGACAATACCAGCTCTGGCAATGGTTTCGATCATATCTGGTCGGCCACCTGTCACGCCAATAGTTTGGTTAGGTTGTTGCAAGGAGTGGGTAACGTCCAAAATCGTTGGTGCATATTGGCGCATGGTAGGAATGCCTCTAAAGTCAACAATCATATCTTGGTAGCCAAACATTGTGCCTCTATCGGTAATCCAGACTTTCTCATTGCCTGCATCTTTCACTTTTTGAACGGCGTGCTTCATGGACTCAGGGCTCATGAATTGTCCTTTTTTGAGATTGACAACTTTTCCGGTTTCTGCCGCAGCAACCACCAAATCTGTTTGTCTTACCAAAAACGCTGGAATTTGCAGCACATCTACATATTCCGCTGCCATTAAAGCATCAGAGATTTCGTGGATATCGGTAACCGTTGGGATGTCAAAAGTTTCAGAAACTTTACGAAGGATTTTCAGTGCTTTCTCATCGCCAATGCCTGTAAAGCTATCAATGCGGCTGCGATTCGCCTTTTTAAAGCTTCCCTTAAAAACATAAGGAATTTGTAGATTGTCAGTAATTGTGACCACTTTCTCCGCAATGCGTAAGGCCATGTCTTCACCTTCAATGGCGCATGGACCACACAATAAAAAGAAATTATTTGCGTCTATATGTTTTAGTTTCGGAACGTCGTTAAGATTCATGTGTATCATATTTTAAAAATGCAAAGTTACGGAAAATAATGCGTGGAGTTTTGTCCGATGGATATGTAATTTCAATAATAGAATCAGAAAACTTTATGAAGGCATAAACGCTATAAATTCGGGTGGAATGACGATGCGATTGAACACTGTTTTGGAATGCTTTCAGATAATTAATTCAAAAAAAGTAAAGGTAGAGGTGATTATTATGTTGAGTCAATTCTAACAAAATTTTAAGGCAGAAAAAGTTCATCAGTTTTGAACAAAAATATTTTATTACGATCAAAAATAAGCTGTGCTATTCTAAAAGTTTATTAAGGTTTTATTTTTCAATGAATTATAAGGGGTTATCATTTTTAGCATTATTCGTCTACTAAAGGTCTGAAATTTAAAAATACAGGAGCTTCGAGAGAACTAATAAAAAAAAATAACGTACATTTGCACGCTGAAAAAAACGCACCATATATATGGCTACAATAAAAAATATTGCAATTATTGCCCACGTTGACCACGGTAAAACCACTTTGGTTGATAAAATTATGTATTTCTGTCATACTTTCCGAGAAAGTGAAAACACAGGAGATCTAGTTCTTGATAATGATGATCTGGAACGTGAACGAGGAATTACCATTACGTCTAAAAACGTTGCCGTTAACTATAAGGGAACTAAAATTAACGTCATTGATACTCCTGGTCACGCGGATTTTGGAGGAGAAGTTGAACGTGTATTAAATATGGCTGATGGTGTTTTGCTTTTAGTGGATGCTTTTGAAGGCCCAATGCCACAAACGCGTTTTGTACTTCAAAAAGCCATCGATTTAGGATTAAAGCCATGCGTGGTGGTCAATAAAGTCGATAAAGAAAACTGTACACCAGATGAGGTATACGAAAAGGTTTTTGACTTAATGTTTGAACTTGGTGCAGAAGAATGGCAATTAGATTTTCCAGTAGTTTATGGTTCGGCCAAAAACAATTGGATGAGCAACGATTGGAAAAAACCAACAGATTCTCTTGAGCCTTTGTTGGATATGGTTATAGAACATATTCCTTCTATGGAAATAGAGGAAGGGACTACTCAAATGTTGATCACATCTTTGGATTACTCAGCATTTACAGGTAGAATCGCGATTGGACGTTTACAACGAGGTATTTTAAAAACAGGAATGAACATTTCTTTGGTAAAACGCGATGGAAAAATCGTGAAATCTAAAGTAAAAGAGCTTTTTGTTTTTGAAGGTGTTGGACGTAAAAAAGTAGATGAAGTACAACCTGGAGATATTTGTGCTTTGGTTGGATTGGAAGGTTTTGATATTGGGGATACTATCGCCGATTTTGAAAACCCTGAAGGATTAAAAACAATTGCTATTGATGAGCCAACAATGAGTATGTTGTTTACCATTAACGATTCGCCGTTTTTTGGTAAAGATGGAAAGTTTGTAACCTCTCGTCATATCAAAGATCGTTTGAACAAAGAACTTGAGAAAAACTTAGCGTTGCGTGTTAGTGCAACGGATAGTGCCGATAAGTTTATGGTATTTGGTCGTGGGGTATTGCATTTATCTGTTTTGATTGAAACCATGCGTCGTGAAGGTTATGAGCTTCAAATTGGTCAACCACAAGTAATCATCAGAGAAATTGATGGTGTTAAATGTGAGCCGGTTGAAGAAATGACCATTGACTTACCAGAAAACGTATCAGGTAAAGCCATTGAAATGGTAACGTTGCGTAAAGGAGAAATGTTGAGTATGGAAGCTAAAGGCGAACGTATGACACTTCAATTCCACATACCATCTCGTGGAATCATTGGTTTGCGTAACCAATTGTTGACCGCTACCGCTGGTGAGGCTATTATGGCACACCGTTTTCTAGAATACCAACCCCTAAAAGGAGGGATTCCAGAACGTCAAAATGGATCATTGGTGTCTATGGAGAAAGGTCAAGCAATTCCTTATTCTATTGATAAATTACAAGACAGAGGTAAGTTTTTTGTCGAGCCAGGAGAAGATATTTACGAAGGTCAAGTGATCGGAGAAAACTCTCGTGGCGATGATATGGCGGTAAACGTCACAAAAACTAAAAAACAAAGTAACGTACGTTCTTCAGGTGCTGATGATAAAGCACGTATTTTCCCAGCGATAAAATTCTCATTGGAAGAAGCTTTGGAATATATCCAGAAGGACGAATATGTTGAGGTTACACCACATTTTTTACGTATCCGTAAAATATTATTGACCGAAACTGAGCGTAAAAGAACTAAGAATAGCTAAGTCCATCCAGACTTGAAATAGTATAAAAAAGGGAATTCCATTTGGAGTTCCTTTTTTTGTGTTTTATAACCAACGCTACAGAAGATGAATTGTTTAGGTTTAAAAGATTAATTTAAAGCCAAACCTAAAGCCTTGACTAAAAATATTGTATTTTGGAAGCGAATTTGAATCATGATATCTCATAATCCGCTTTGCTCTTGAACCTTTATTCAGTTGAAATTTACCAACCTAAATTCAAGTCTGTTTGGAATGCCTTTGTGTCCCAATCCAAAAATGCTACGTTTTTATTTCAACGAGATTTTATGGAGTACCATCAGGATCGGTTTGAAGACTTTTCCTT
Source organism: Gelidibacter sp. (assembly GCF_053579655.1). Classification (NCBI taxonomy): domain Bacteria; kingdom Pseudomonadati; phylum Bacteroidota; class Flavobacteriia; order Flavobacteriales; family Flavobacteriaceae; genus Gelidibacter; species Gelidibacter sp. The sequence goes on from NZ_JBMDWE010000037.1 coordinate 11,838, forward strand.
GATGGTTTTTAAGAAAGAAAAATTGGTTGCGTTATTGCCAGCGAATAGATCGGGGAATGAATTGCATTCTCATCAGGGATTAACTTATGGCGGACTTTTATTATTAGAAGATGTCAGGTTTGAAGTGGTTTTGAACAGTTTTGAAGCGCTTTTAAGATTTTTGCATAAGGAAAAAATTTCCACACTTTACACCAAAGAAATCCCGTCAATTTATTGCCATTTGCCTTCAGAAGAAATTCGTTATTTGAATTTTATTTTAAAAGCCGAATTAGTAAGAAGAGATACACTTTCAGTAATTGACACTCAGAATAAACTTAAGTTTTCAAATAGCCGTCTCGAAGGCGTCAAACGAGCCAATAAGCACGAATTGAAAATTGTAAATGATGATGATTTTGAAATGTTTTGGAATTCAATTCTCAAGAGCAATTTGAAAAAGAAACATGACGCAAGTCCGGTGCATTCGCTGGAAGAAATTTTATATCTAAAGCAGAAATTTCCAAATTACATAAAACAATTCAACGTTTACCACGACGATCAAATTGTTGCGGGCGCTACTATTTTTGAAACGGAAAACGTTGCGCACTGTCAATATATTTCTGGGAATGATGATAAAAATACGTTAGGCAGTTTAGATAGCTTACACGATTATTTGATCAATACTGTTTATGCGGATAAGCGGTATTTTGATTTTGGGACGTCCAATGAAAATAACGGTAAAAATATTAACAAAGGACTTCAATTTTGGAAAGAAGGATTTGGAGCCCGAACACTAACGCAGGACTTTTATAAAATAGCGACTAAAAATTATCAGGAATTAAAAACCGTTCTCAAATGATAAAGTTTTTAGATCTCCATAAAATCAATGCGCGTTTTGAAACCGATTTTCAAGAACAGTTTAAGCTTTTCTTGGATACTGCAAATTATATTTTAGGCAACGAAGTTGAACGATTTGAATCTGACTTTGCAACTTATTGTGGCACTCAATACTGTATCGGTACCGCCAACGGATTGGATGCTTTGACCTTGATTTTTAGGAGTTTTATCCATTTAGGGAAGTTGCAGCATAATGATGAAATTATCGTTCCTGCCAACACTTATATTGCGTCTGTTTTATCCATTATCAACGCGGGTTTAAAACCAGTGTTTGTAGAGCCAGATCTGGAAACCTATACTATTTCTCCAAAGGAAATAGAAAAACACATGACCCAAAACACCAAAGCTATTTTAGTGGTGCATTTGTATGGGCAGTTGGCCGATATGGAAGCTATTAACGCCATTGCAAAGTCAAATAATATATTGGTTATTGAAGATGCGGCTCAGGCGCATGGAGCGGTTGCAAATTCGAATATTCAAATTCCAAATTCCATAAATATGAAAGCTGGGAATTTAGGAGATGCGGCTGCGTTCAGCTTTTATCCGAGTAAAAATTTGGGAGCTTTAGGAGATGCTGGAGCGGTCACGACCAACGATGTCGATTTAGCCGAAACGCTCAAAATGATGCGCAATTATGGAAGCTCAACAAAATATGTGAATGAGATTATTGGGTTCAATAGTCGGTTGGATGAACTTCAAGCGGCGTTTTTGAATATCAAATTGAAACACCTTGATGCTGATAATAGGAAACGCCAAAGTATTGCTAAAACCTATCTTCAAGAGATTAAAAACAAAAAAATAACGTTGCCGTTTTACAGTGACACCAAGGATCATGTATTTCATGTGTTTGTGGTTAGGGTTGCCGATCGTTCAGGTTTTGTAGCCTTTTTGGAATCTCATGATATCGGGTATTTGATCCATTATCCGATACCACCGCATCAACAAAAGGCGCTATCTATGTTAAAACAGAATTCATTTCCGATTACGGAAGAAATCCATAAATCGGTCGTTAGCATTCCGATAAGTCCAGTAATGACGAAAGATGAAGTGGACACGGTTATTAAAGTTTTAAATGCATATTAGGTGAGAAAGTTTAACAACTATATAAATGACCATGTGCTGTTTAAGGTGGCCAACTTAAATACAGCCACCATCATCACAAAAATAATTGCGGGCATTTTGACTTCTAAGGCCATCGCTATTTTTATTGGAGTGGAAGGCATGGCGCTTATTGGAAATCTCCGAAATTTCTTGAGTGCTATACAGACCTTTTCAATTTTAGGTTTCTATAATGGACTGGTCAAATCCATTTCAGAGGTTAAAAATGATGTCTTTAAATTAAGTCAAACCTTATCTACCGCGTATTATTTCGGATTTGCATCGACGGTTTTTGTTGCTTTTCTAAGTTATTATAATGCCAAAGAAATCAATGATTTCTTGTTTTCTGAAAATTATAATTATGCTTATGTCATTAAAATAATGGCTTTAGCCTTGCCATTCTACGCCTTGAATATGTTCAGTTTTTCGATAATGAACGGCTTTTCAAAGTATAAAATTTTGCTCATCATCAATATCATTGGTCAAATTTTGGGGCTTTCAGTGACCTTGTTATTAATTTATCAATATAATATAGATGGTGCCTTATTGTCTGCAGTTATCGCTCCGTCGCTTATCTTACTGATTACGTTTGTCGGGTTTGTGAACCAGCGCAGCTTGGTTTCGTCAGTGAAAATATCCAATGTCAGTTTTGGTGTGTTGAAAAAATTCGCACCTTTTGCTGTGATGGCTTTGGTAACGGCTATCGCAATTCCGATGGTTTCCATCATGATTAGAAACTATATCATCGATGAAGTGGGCATAAAGGAAGCAGGGCATTGGGAAGCCATGCAGCGGATTTCCGATTACTATTTGATGTTTGTCAATTCGCTGATGACATTATATTTTTTACCAAGATTCAGTGAGATTGAGACCAAAGAGGAATTCCGAAAGGAAATCTTTAGTTTTTATAAAACGGCAATGCCAAAATTTGGAATAGGATTAATTATAATTTATCTGTTGCGTTCAATTTTGGTTCCGCTTATCTTTTCAGATGATTTTGAACCCACTCAAGATCTCTTTTTCTGGCAGCTTTTGGGTGATTTTGTCAAGGTGCTTTCCATTGTGATTGCCTATCAATTTATCGCTAAAAAAATGTTTGTTCACTTTATCATTATTGAAGTATTCCTAGTAATTATCATGTATTTGTCAAGCGTTTATTTGATTGATATTTTTGGAGTTAAAGGTGCCGTTATGGGACACTTCGTGAGTTATTTGATGCATTATGGAATTATTTTATTACTGTTTGGAAGTTCGCTTTTTAAGGTGATTTCCAATACTGATGAAGATTAACCGCTATCAAACCAAATAGGTATTGAAAAGACTATTGCAATATATAAACCGAAATCTGCTTCTCAGAACTGCATCATTTAATTCAATTGCTGTTTTGATAAGGGTAATCGTTGGATTTATTACTTCTAAAGCAATTGCGGTATTTATTGGAGTGGAGGGTTTAGCTTTAATTGGGAATTTAAGAAATTTTATTACCACAATTGAATCTTTTTCAACCTTAGGTTTTTCAAATGGTATCGTTAAATATGTTGCCGAATTTAAAGAGGATAGAACCAAGTTAAATGAAGCAATTGGTACAGTGTTCACCACCATTTTAGTAACGACATTAATCATTTCGTTACTCTGCTATTTTAATGCTGAAACCATAGGTTCTTGGATTTTTGATTCGGAAGAGTCCTATGTGTTTATCATAGAGATATTAGCGTTCTCAGTACCGTTTTATGCGGCCAACTTAGTGTTGACTGCGATAATTAATGGACTTTCAAAATACAAAGCCTTTGTTAAGATCAACATTTACAGCCAGATTATAGGTCTTTCAATGACGTTATTCCTGATTTGGAAAGAACAACTGGAGGGCGCTTTGATAGCTTCTGTGACGATTCCTGGGCTATTGTTTTTTGTAACACTATTTAGTTTTTTTGATGTCAGACATTATTTTAAAACCGTTAAATTATCTCATGTAAAGCTCAATGTGCTCAAGAATTTCAGTTCCTATTCCGTAATGGCTTTGTTTACGGCCGCAGTGCTTCCTATAGTTTTTGTTTTCATCCGAAATTATTTAATTGACCATGTCAGTATGAGAGAGGCTGGTTTTTGGGAAGCCATAAGACGAATATCTAATTATTATTTAATGTTTGTAAGTTCCTTACTTGCATTATATATTTTACCTCGATTTTCTCAAATAACAAATGCATTCGATTTTAGAAAGGAAGTCGTTCAATTTTATAAAATTGTGATTCCTGTTTTTGGACTTGGGTTGGTCTGTATTTATTTTTTAAGAACGCATATTGTCTATGTTTTATTTACTGAAGAATTTCAACCTGTCGAAAATCTTTTTATGTGGCAATTATTGGGTGATTTTCTAAAGGTCATTTCATCGGTTATCGCCTATCAACTCATTGCAAAAAAAATGGTAGTTTATTTTATAGGAATTGAACTGTTTTCAATCCTGGTCTTATATTTTGCCAGTATTTATTTTATTGATATTTATGGGGTTGAGGGTGCGGTAATAGCGCATTTTGTTAACTTCGCGATCCATACGGTTGTTATTATCATTGTTTTTAAGAAACTGTTATTTGGCAAACAAAATTTTGAAATATGAGCAAGAAGTTAAAATTAACATATGTTGCATTAATCATGTATTTCAGAAAGCTATTTTACAAGATTGCTTCAACCAATGATCAAGTAAAAGGTTCTTATAAGGCTATCCAGCCTGTAGTTTTGAATGGGAAAGGTCAGATTAATTTTGGTAAGAACGTCAGAATAGGGGTTTTAGACTCTCCAATGTTTTATAATACCTATGCCTATATTGAAGCTAGAAAAGAGAATTCATCGATAAGTTTTGGAAACAATGTGAGCATTAATAATCAATTTACCGCTGTTTCAGAACTGGCTATTATAATAAATGATGATGTTCTTATTGGATTGAACTGTGCAATTTATGACAGTAATTTTCATGATTTGGACAAAACAAATCGCAAACAAACAGATCCCAATCCGAAGGAAGTCATTATTGAAAAAAATGTATTCATCGGGAGTAACGTTACCATTTTAAAGGGAGTGACTATTGGGGAGAATAGTATTGTGGCTGCTGGGACTGTAGTATCTCAAAGTTTTCCTGCCAATGTGGTTATCGGTGGTTCTCCTGCAAAAATCCTAAAGGAATTACTTTAATTTTTTATCCAGGTGTCCAGATATTTTTGTGCCACATTTTTGTAATCATGTTCTTTTTCAACAAATGCCCTCGCGTTTTTTGAAATCTCCATAATCTTTTCAGGATGTTCGATCAGCCAACTCAGTTTTTCGACTAAATAATCTACATCTGGTAAGGCATTAATCACAACGGTGTCTTCTTTTAAGCCATAATAATCCAACCATTCTTTTTCAGCCCCTGTAAAGACCACTTTCCCTTTGGCCATGGCTTCGAGAGCATTGTAACCTTGATCATAGGCATATACCATATCTAATAAAATATGGCAATCATCGTATAATTTGATGTAGTCTTTATAAGGAATATTTGATGTTGTTGCAATTTCAATTTGATTACCATATTTTTCTTCAATAATTTCTAAAGACTCAGTGAAAAATATATTGCCTTTTGTGAGCGCAGAATGCGTATTGATGCCGTGAAAAATTTTTATTTTGCCCTCAATAGTTAAAGGTTGATAAACAATTTTATTTGTGTTGATTGGGTTTGGAATGAGACCAAGATATTTTACATCATCTATCAAAGGTAAATGGTAATCCATATCAGTAGCTATGACACCAGTAAAAACACCATAGACATATTGATGCAGTAAAGTGAATTCCTTATTGACATAATGCAACTTAAATTTATAAAAATCTTTTAAAGAGTTATCTTTTAAGTATGGTGTTATTGCACTGTATTTAAAGCCGTTATTAAGCATGAATTTCACATTGGTGTGATCATAGCTACAGGACAGTAAATAGAGTTTGTCAGTTTTTGATTTTAGAAGTTCTATTAACTTTATTTCATCTTTGGGCTGGATTTGAAAAGACGATTCATTGATGAGTTGTATCACATCGAAATTTTGTAATGTCTTTAATTTTTTTTTGACTTTATAAGCTATTTCAATACTACCCAAATCGATTCCTGTCAGTTTATAAACGCCTACTTTAAGCTTGTGTAGTGTTTTATTTTGAAACGAATGGTTAATGTAAATATCCACAGGATAGTCTTTGAAACCATCTCTATTGCCAACCAATACTACCTCATGACCTAACGCTGTCAAGCCTTCCTTTAAGGAATTATGGAGCCTGCTGTATTCGCCAACCAATAAAATCCGCATAAAACAATTACATTTGTTCTCAAAAATATTAAATACTAACTGTATTAAGACTAAGAATGGAAGTTAAGTTTCCTAGTGTTGAAATTCTAGTGGCAACCATGTGTCGGACGTCTTTGGATTTTCTATGGGACATGTTCAGGAATAATAGTCACGAAGATTTTAGTATTTTAATCGTTAACCAAACTACGCCCGACAAACAGCTTGTTTCTGATTCTGATAAAATAAAGGTTATCAATAGCTTTGAATTTGGGGTTGCCAAAAGTAGAAACCTTGCCATTAGAAGTGCAACTTGTGATATTTGTTTGATGGCAGATGACGACATTGTTTATCAACCTAATCTCAAAAGTATCATTACAGATGCCTTTCTAAAACACCCAGATGCCGCGATGATTTCTTTTGAAGCGATTGATGAGGATCAGCATAAGTACACCAATTATCCGTCCGAGGGGATTCACTCTCAAAAATCATTAAAAAAGATTTACACATGGGTTATTTCTTTCAGAAGGGATATTTATCTTAAAAACAGTGTTTTTTATAATATACATTTTGGTTTTGGTGCATTCTTTAAAGGGGAAGAGGAGTATGTTTTTCTGCGAAATGCTTATAATAAAGGTCTGAAAATGATTCATGTGTCTCAGGTTATCGTACAACATCCTAATGAAAATTCAGGAAAACTTATGGGCAGTGACAACGGCATATTTGCAAGGTCAGCTGTAGCACATCGGTTTTATGGCAATTTCAGTTATCTTTGGTTGCTGAAGTATGTTTTATTTATATATCGAAATGATTATATTACTTTCAGTCAAATGTCCTCTAAATTTAGAATAGGATTAAAAGGAATTGCAAAATATAAAGCGCTGAGCAAATCCGGGGAAATCGATAAAATCCATGACTCATAAATTAATAGTACTACCTAAAATCGAGGATCCAAGAGGAAATCTGTCAGTTATTGAAAATCAGACTTTTCCTTTTGAGATCAAACGTGTCTATTATTTATATGATGTTCCTAGCGGTGCTTATAGAGGTGGCCATGCCCATAAAGAACAATACGAATTATTGATCGCGGTAAGTGGAAGTTTTGAAGTGATATTGGACAACGGAGCAAAAAAGGAGACGGTCATGCTCAATAAACCCAATATAGGATTATTGATTCCTACAATGGTTTGGCGTGAGTTGCAAAACTTTTCATCTGGTTCAGTGTGTTTAGTCTTGGCGTCAGATGTGTTTGATGAAGCCGATTACATAAGAGATTATGAGCACTTCAAATTATCTAAAACTACTCCATAAAATCCCTGAATTCTGAAGTTTGCTTTTTACCTTCAAGGCTACTTTTAAACCAGTACGATTCAATTTTAATAAAGCGCGTTGCTTTGCATTTAAATTGGCAACGTTCATTGCATCAATCAAATGTTTTGCCTTCTCATCATTCCCAACCAACTTATACTGAATGGCGATGGAGAATCGGTTTAAATCTAAATATTTCTTTAAACTAGGATTGGATTTAGCGGCGTTTTCGTACACATCTAAATTAATGAAATTGCGCTGATTGGTATTGGAATTAGAGATGCGATTGTCGGTATGTAAATTATGAATGGCTGTTGCTTTATTGCTGAAAGCTACAGGGTGTTTTAGAGCGATTCTGATCCATAAATCAGTATCCTCGCCAGCACCTAACGTAATATTTTCATTGAAATTTCCAACAACATCTATAATTGATTTTGGGATCATGACTGCTGAAGTCCAAGCAACACTGTTGATGACGCTGCTTTTAAAATAATCATCAACAATACCCATCCAGTTTTTTATAGTTGGAATATTTGGATACACCGAAGGAATAATAGTTTGGTTGCTTTTTTTGACGTAAGCAGTGGCGTAGAGTCCGCAGTTTGGAAAGGTCTCGTAAAGTTTTTTTAAATTTTCTAAGTGCTCAGTTGTCCATAAATCATCGGCATCCAAAAATACAATCAAATTTGATGATACTTTTTCAATCCCGTAATTTCTTGCGTAGGATACGCCTTGGTTTTCAATAGAAAATAACTGAATCCGACCATCTGTAATATCTTCAACAATCGTTCTGCTTTTATCCGTTGCCCCGTCATTTACCACAAGGATTTCAAAGTCCTGAAAAGTTTGTGCCAGGACGCTTTCAATAGTGGTTTTGATATGCTTTTCCTTATTATAGAGAGGAATGATTATAGAGAAAAAAGGTGTCATTATGAGTTGTGATTCTTGTATTTGAAACACATATATGATATTTTATACAATTGAAAACGTGCTATGGATGGATTTTTACCCAATAAGTTACGCTCCATTCTTTTATGTGATTTTTTATAAATAGTGCTAAAAAGACCACATAGTTTGCTCTTTTTTAAAGAGATAAATAGGTGCAATAAGCTGTTGTCATGACTTGTGATTTTCCCATTTTGATAAAGATTTAGCAAGGTGTTCACTGCTTCTTTTGTTTTTGATAGAAATTGTGTGCTCGACTCAACTCCTAAATGATAAACCTCATTGTTGATGTGGAAAACCTTGATTTGATTAGCTTTAAGTAAGGCCCCAAAATACATGTCAAACCCATAACCAGAATCCACAATCTTTGAATTGATTACCGAAAAGACGCTTCTTTTAATCATGAAGTTGCCAGAAACCACAATTTTATAAGGTTTTTGATTTCTGATGTTTGCATCAACTTCCTCTTTGGCTCTTCCATATTTCCATCGTAAAAGCATAGACTCTTTAGGCGGAATATTACCGTAAGCACAGCCGCCGTAAACTGCATCGTAACCTTTGGAAGTTAAGTTTAAATAGTTCTGAATAAATTCCTGAGATTTTGGAATGACATCAGCATCGAGATATAATAACCAATTAAAAACAGATTTCTGATATAGAAGTTGTCTGGTTTTTGTTCGTCCGTAATTTTTTTCTGATCTGAAGTAATGGATGTTCGGAACATGGTTGATAATCTTGTTCTGAAGATAAAAAGCTTCAGAAGATCCATCGTCCCACACAATTATTTCGTAGATGGTTTTACTGGCCTCAAGTTGTTTGTGGAGTTCTTCAACTAAAGGGATAATACTGGAGTTGTATACGGGAATTAAAACTGAAATCATATCAAAATTATAGAACTTAAAAGTACGTTTTTAAAAGAGAAAACCACGACTTGAATTCATTGATTTGGATTGTTTGCGATAAATATAAAAATGATTGGCAGTCATTTTAAATGGAAAGTATGTTGATCCTGAAAACAAATTAACCAAGTGACTTAAAAATTATAGCTTTGGAAGTGATTAAAAAGATTTCTTTAGACTGATGTTTTGTATTCGCATTCTTTATCCGAGAAGAAAATAAAAATAAATTAGGACATATTTTGATTTTTCAGTTATGATTTCTATTAAATGCTTTTCCGCTGCACCACTTCAAAAACCTTGTTCTCATCACATTTTAAGGTTTTACTTGGGTAACGTAGTAGAAGCGCATAATCGTGAGTTGCCATTAAAATGGTATTCCCGTTTTTATTGATTTCGCGCAAAACCTCCATGACTTCAATACTGGTTTGCGGATCCAAATTTCCTGTAGGTTCATCGGCCAAAATAAGTTCAGGGTCATTCAATAAAGCTCTCGCAATTGCAATCCGTTGTTGCTCACCACCTGAAAGCTCATGTGGAAACTTAAAGCCTTTGGTTTTCATGGCGACTTTGTCGAGGACGTTTTCAATGCGTTCCTTGATTTCGTTTTTGTCCTTCCAACCAGTGGCTTTCAATACAAATTCTAAATTACTGTTCACCGTTCTATCAGGTAACAATTTAAAATCCTGGAAAACAATACCCAACTTGCGTCTTAAAAACGGAATGTCCTTCTCTTTTAAAGTTTTCAAATCGAAATCTACAACATGACCTTCACCATGAGTCAATTGCAAATCGCCATAAAGCGTTTTCATAAAACTGCTTTTTCCACTTCCCGTTTTTCCGATAAGATAAACAAAATCGCCTTTTTGCATTTCTACATTAACTTCAGACAACACCATGCTATCCCCTTGGTATATGGAAACATCCTTTAATTCTAAAACAGTTTGAGACATTTTTGTATGTGAGTTTTTAAGAGTGGTAAATGTATTATTTTAATATGCAATTATCAAATATTTTGGAAATGAGTCGGTACAGTTGGCAGTCTTCAGTTGGCAGTCTTCAGTTGGCAGTGATCAGTTGGAGCATGGTTGTTATGTCTGGCTTAAAATCCATTTTAGTACAAATGGTGGGTTTTTTCAAAGAAAACACAAACATAATCTCGCCAATGTGTGGATTTCAGGAAAATAATAAAAACGATATATAAGAAATGGTCGTTTTAATTGTAAAAGTCTGATTTACTTAGCACTTGGAACTGCCAATTGAGCACTGAATACTGCAGACTATTCTTTTAATAACTTCGTTTATAATTAAATAATCTTTCCTTCGTTATAGGCTTAAGATTCAAGTATCTTTGATCGGCTAAAAATAAAACTGGACTGAATGACTAATAAAAAACTCTCACTTTTAGTAAGTTTCCTATTGCTTATAGGGCACACTTACGCACAACAATCGGCAACTTATACCAACGAGCTGGTCGATTATCAAAAAGCATTGACTTTATATAATAACAAACAATATCAGGCAGCGCAAAGTATGTTTGACAAAGTAAAGGACGCCACCGACGATCAACAGCTGGAGGCCGATTGTACTTACTACTACGCCAACTGTGCGGTGCGACTGAATCAAATAAATGCAGACGCACTTATTGAAGATTTTGTTGAGAAATATCCAACGAGTACCAAGCGCAATAGTGCTTTTTTGGATGTAGCCGATTATTATTTTGATAACGGAAAATATTCCTATGCCAGAAAATGGTATGATAAAGTTGATGAAGGCAGCATGGACAGGGCCGAGCGCGATAAGTTCTCCTTCAATTACGGCTACAGTTTGTACTCTACTAAGGACCAAGTGGAAGCGCAAAAATACTTCAACCGCGTGCTAAACTCCAAGGAATATGGCTCGCAAGCCAAATATTATATTGGATTTATGGCTTATGAAGGCGACGATTATGATCGTGCCAATGAATATTTTGAGCAGGTAAGCGATAATGAAAAGTATCAGGAAAAACTGTCTTATTATCAAGCAGATTTGAACTTTAAACTTGGCAAATTTGAAAAAGCCATTGAGCTTGCTCAGGCGCAAATGAAAAAGAGCAATGCCAGTGAAAAATCTGAATTGTCTAAAATCATTGGAGAAAGTTATTTTAATCTCCAAAAGTATAAAGAAGCCATTCCGTATTTAACGGCCTATAACGGAGTTAAAGGGAAATGGAGCAATACCGATTATTACCAATTGGGCTACGCGTATTACAAACAAAATGATTTTGAAAAAGCGATTTCAGAATTCAATAAAATTGTTGGAGGCAACAATAGTGTCGCACAAAACGCCTATTACCATTTAGGAGAAAGCTATGTGAATTTGAACAAGAAACAGGAAGCATTGAATGCTTTTAGAAATGCTTCTCAAATGGATTATGATCTCAGAATTCAGGAAGATGCTTGGTTGAATTATGCAAAGCTCAGTTATGAAATCGGGAATCCATACCAATCTGTGCCGCAGGTTTTGACCAGTTATTTAGATAAATATCAGCAGAATTCTAACAAATCAGAAATTGAAACCTTATTGATTGACTCCTATATCACTTCAAAAAACTACAGGGAAGCTTTAAGGTTGTTGGAAGGTAAAAACAGTTTCGAAAATAAAGTAGCGCTTCAAAAAGTAGCTTTTTACAGAGGCATTGAAGTTTATAATGAAGGGAATTATAAGGAAGCAAGATCCTTATTTGAAAAAGCTATCAAGGAACCACGTGATCCAAAGTTTACCGCACGAGCAACTTTTTGGAAAGCTGAAACAGATTATGAAATCGGAAACTATGATGAGGCATTGATCGGTTTCAGACAATTTAAACAGCAAAGTGAAGCTGCAAAAACGCCTGAAATGACCAACATTGATTATAATTTGGGCTATACTTATTTCAAGCAGAAGAATTATACAAAATCGACCGAGCACTTTAAAGCTTTTGTCAATCAACAAACGCAAGACAAATTACGTTTGAATGATGCTTACTTGAGATTAGGAGATGGTTATTTCGTGTCTTCAGATTATAAAGATGCGATAGGTGCCTACGATAAAGCCATTGCTTTAAAACAAATTGAACCCGATTATGCCGATTTCCAAAAGGCGATGAGCTACGGTTATATTGGACAGGGGAATACCAAAATCCAAGAGTTGAACAATTTTATCAATAAATACACAAAATCGTCTTTACGTGATGATGCGATGTATGAATTGGCAAATTCGTATGTAAAAGCCAATCAAAACGATAAAGCTATCGCCATGTACGACCGATTGAATACGGAATACAAGAATTCAGTGTTCCATTCAAAATCAATTTTGAGACAAGGCTTAATTTATTATAACGCAAGTCAGAACGAGAAAGCATTGAGCAAGTTTAAAGATGTTGCCAAAAACTTTCCGAACAGTGAAGAGGCAGTACAAGCAGTGGCTACAGCACGTTTGATTTATATTGATACAGGACGCGTGGCAGAATATGCGGCTTGGGTAAAAACCTTAGATTATTTTGAGGTTTCTGATGCTGATTTGGATAATGCTACTTATTTGGCAGCAGAAAAGCAGTATATGGAAAATAAAACCGACAATGCTATCAAACAGTTCAATGGGTATTTAGGTCAGTTTCCCAATGGACTTCATGCTTTAAAATCACATTTTTATTTGGCAGAATTGTATTCTAAAAAATCATTGCCAGAAAATGCACAGCCCCATTATGAGTTTGTGGTTTCTAAGCCTAAAAGCGAATATACGGAGCAAGCCATCGTGAAACTCTCCGAAACTTTTTTGAACGCTTCCCAATGGAATAAAGCCATTCCGTTATTAAAGCAATTAGAAACAGAAGCCGATTATCCGCAGAACATCATTTACGCCCAATCCAATTTAATGAATGCTTATTATCAGCAGGAAAAATATAGTGATGCTGAACGTTATGCTGAAAAAGTATTGTCGAGTTCAAAACTTGACAATAAAGTGAAGAGTGACGCCCAGATAATTATTGCACGTTCCGCTATAAAAACCGGCAATGAGTCGAAAGCCAAAACTGCGTATGCCACGGTTGAAAAAATAGCTACTGGTGCTTTGGCCGCTGAAGCCCTGTATTACAGCGCTTACTTTAAAAATAAGGAAGGCAGTTATGAGGCTTCTAACACTACCGCTCAAAAATTAGCTAAGGATTATGGAAGTTATAAATATTTCAGTGCTAAAGGTCTGGTGTTAATGGCTAAAAACTTCTATGCTTTAAAAGATGCTTTTCAGGCTACTTATATTTTGGAAAGCGTGATTTCAAACTTTCCGGAATTTAAAGATGTCGTTCAGGAAGCACAAGCACAACTAAGCGCCATCAAAGCGCAAGAAGCAAAAACAAATTCATCAATCAGAGCTGATCAAAATTAATTAGAATGCCATTTTATCTCCCTTTGGGAGAGATGTCCGCAGGACAGAGTGGGATTGGAATTTAACAAACAAAACAATGCTAAAAAAAATCAAATATATCTTTATCATCGCAGTCCTGACAGGAACAGCAACCTTTGCCCAAGAACGCACCAAAGACACTTTAGACACTGAAGTCGTTAACGTCGTCAAGGCTTACACGCCAACGGTTGCAGATGCCTTCAAAATAAAGGAACAGCCAACTTTAGATGATGAAACAACAACCACAAAAAAGGCGATTAAATACAATATTTTTTCCATTCCTGTAGCCTCGACTTTTACTCCAGCAAAGGGTAAGGCGGCCACAGTCAACAAGGCGAAAGCCGTTAAGTTATATGATAATTATGCCTCTTTGGGTGTTGGCTCTTACACCACTATTTTAGGCGAAGTATTCTTGAATCAGGAGTTAGGTAGAGGAGAAAATGTAGGAGGCTATTTAACACACCATTCTTCAAGCGGTGGTATTAAAGGTCTATTATTGGATGATGATTTTATTGATACCAAACTCAACGTTAATTATAGTCAGCGACTGCGTGATTTATCTTGGTCGGTTGATGCTGGTGCTTTATATCAGAAATTCAATTGGTATGGATTGCCACAGCCTTATTTCGACGCGACTACTGCCGATACGCTCAACGGAAGTCATACGTTTTATGGTGGGAATGTCGGAGCAAAAGTAAAGTTTGAAGATTATCTTTTTAAAGATGCAAGTGCACGATTTAGAAGGTTTGGAGACAATCAAGGTTCAGGAGAAAATCGATTTGTTGTAAAAGCTTCTGCGGATGTGCCCATTCAGGATGAACTGATTTCAACTGAAGTGACCATCGATTATATTAATGGGTCTTTCGATAGAAATTTTTATACAGATGATAAGTTGACCTATGGCAATGTTAGCTTTGGTATTGCGCCAAGCTATCAATTGACACAAGATGATTTAACCCTGAATTTAGGTGTGAATTTAGTGTACAAGAACAACACGGCAGGTGGTAACAGTAACTTTTATATCTACCCAAATATCACGGCTACTTATAGAGTAATCGACGAATTGATGATCGCTTTTGGTGGACTGGAAGGCGGCTTAAAGCAAAATTCTTATTATGATTTTGCACAGGTGAATCCGTTTGTGTCTCCAACCCTTATCATTAATCCTACGGATAAAAAGTACGAGGCTTCTTTTGGTTTAATGGGTAAGTTGTCTAACAGTATTAGTTATAGTGTGAGTGGACATTATATGAATGAGAGTGATAAAGCCTTATTTAGAGGAAACTCTATTCTTGCAGGAGCCACTGAGAATTATCAATATGGAAACTCCTTCGGAATTGTTTATGATGATGTCAAGACAATTTCTTTTAAAGGCGAATTGAACGTAGACGTGAACAGAAATTTCAAATTGGGTGCTAAAGCTGAATATTTCTCATACAATAGTGAGAGACAATCAGAGGCATGGAATCTTCCAGATCTTAAAGCCTCATTATTTTTGGATTATCAAATTGATGAAAACTGGTTTACCGGCGCAGGTTTATTTTATGTAGGCGAACGTAAGGATCAATTTATTCAAGAAAGCACCAATGAATTTGTGACACCAATACTGCAAACTATGACTTTGGATAGCTATTTTGATGCTAATGCACATGTTGGCTATCGTTTTAATGACCAGCTTTCATTTTACGTAAAAGTCAACAATATCGCCAATCAAGATTATCAGCGTTGGTTAAATACCCCAGTTCAAGGCATTCAATTCTTGGCGGGTGCGACCTATCAATTCGATTTCTAAAATCCCTGCGAAGGCAGGGATCTCGGAATTTAACTATATTTTTATCTTCCATTAACAAAAGCATCCAAATCCCGGATGCTTTTTTTGTTTTTAAAAATGAGTATTTGAAAAAACACTTCAAATCATATTTCATCACAAACAATCAGCGAGCGTTCCATTCTTAGATCAAATTATAAATATTAAATAACTCACATTTCAGATGGTTTATAATAATCTTTCTTAATATCGGATAGAGCTATATTTGTAACTATCCGATAAAAGAAGTATCTTAGTAATGTGAAAAATTTAGATTTAACATATCGTGAGGAAATGATGCCCTTTTTTGAGCGTCTTGAAATGAAGCTTGAGCAATTAAAAAAGCACAGGCCTTTACCTTCCATGGCTCTAAATAAAATCAGGGAAGCTCTGACTGTGGAGTGGACCTATAACTCCAATAGTATCGAAGGAAACACCTTAAGTTTAAGAGAAACTCAAATGGTCTTGCAAGATGGCATTACTATAAAAGGGAAATCTTTAAGAGAGCATTTTGAAGTAAAAAACCACGAGCGCGCCATCAATCTTCTATATAAATTAGTAGATAGTTGTGATACTCTTTCTATTCATGAGATTCTTTCTTTGCATGGATTGGTATTGAATTCTATAGAAGAAGAGTTTGCAGGAAGGCTTCGCAATGGAGGTGTTCGTATTTCGGGAGCAAATTTTGTGCCCCCAAATGCCATGAAAGTTTCTGGTTTGATGGATGAGCTTTTGGCATTCGTAGATGAGAATCCTTTAAATCTGAATGTTATTGAGCTCACCACAATATTCCATCATCGTTTTGTTTGGATTCATCCATTTTTTGATGGTAATGGTAGGACAGTACGGCTGGCCATGAACATGTTATTGATGAAACAAGGATTTCCGCCAGCCATCATTTTGACTAATGACCGTTTAAAATATTATAATGCACTCAATGATGCCAACAAAGGGCGTTACGGAAAGATGATGCTTCTGATGGCGCAAGCCATTGAACGCACACTTAATATATACCTTAATGCTTTGCCAGGAAGCACTTTGGAGTATACAGAAATATCTAATTTGGTTGAGGAAGAAAATCTGCCGTATGGTCAAGAATATATAAGTCTTTTGGCGCGTACTGGTAAAATCGATGCCTATAAAGAAGGTAGAAACTGGCTTACCACAAAGGAAGCTATTGAAAATTACGTCAAAAACAGAAAACGTAAACGGTAGTTTTGATAACTAATTTCAATAGAACGCTGATGACGCAGATGGAGCAGATGTTCATTCATTAGTCCGAATCAGATCATATTTCATCATAAATAATCAGTGTAATCTGAGTTCCATTATTTTACTCACATTATAATAGAAAACTGATTACGCTAATGTTCACTGATTAAAAATTCGAAGCATATAATATTTCATCATAAATAATCAGTGTCATCTGCGTTCTATTCAAAACATAATTATTATAATTCTTAATGGATTAGAAGACGATTAACTCTGAAATATCAAAAACCATCTAATTCTCAGATGCTTTTCTTATTTTTACTGCACAATCATTTCTAACAGAAACCATACACTAAATGAAAAAACTATTCGTCTTCTTTCTTATAACCACTATTTTCTCCTGTAAAAACGAAAAAATAAAGGTCGATTCTATTGTTATCAATGCCAATGTTTATACGGTTAATTCCAATTTCGATAAAGCAGAAGCCTTCGCCATTAAGGACGGAAAATTTCTGGAGGTAGGCACTTCTAAAAAAATTCAAGATAAGTACACTTCAAAAAATGTAATTGATGCCAAGGGACAAACCGTTGTGCCAGGTTTTATCGATGCTCATTGCCATTTTCTAGGATTGGGATTGAACCAACAATCCGTAGATTTGGTCGGCACTAAAAGCTTTGAAGAAATCATCCAACGCATCAGCGACTTTCAAAATGAAAAGAATGTTGATTTTATAAAAGGTCGCGGTTGGGACCAAAATCATTGGGCAGTAAAAGAGTTTCCTAATAAAGCTATGTTGGACGAGTTATATCCTGACACGCCGATTGCCTTAACCAGAATTGATGGACACGCGCTATTGGCAAATCAGGCGGCACTCGATTTAGGTAAGGTCACAATTAATAGCAAGGTTGATGGAGGAGAAGTGATTGTTGAAAACGGACAGCTTACCGGTGTTTTAGTAGATAATGCCCAGGATTTGGTCATGGCACATTGGCCAAAAGGATCCCGAAAAGAAATGATAAATGCACTTTTGGATGCTCAAAAAATTTGCTTTGGCTACGGTTTGACCACTGTGGATGATGCAGGTTTATCACGAGAATCTATTGAGCTTATTGATAGTTTGCAGCAATCGGGAGATTTGAAGATTCGTGTTTACGCCATGATCTCTGGATCAAAGGATAATGTTGATTATTACTTAACTAAAGGTATTAGTAAAACAGACCGCTTAAATGTTAGTAGTTTTAAATTCTTTGCTGATGGGGCTTTGGGATCAAGAGGAGCAATGTTAAGAGCACCTTATAGTGATAAACCAGGTCATTACGGATTGATGGTTACCGATTTGGAAACTTTTAATGATGCTGCACAACGTATCGCTAACTCAGATTTTCAGATGAATACCCATGCCATTGGAGATTCAGCAAACCATGCTGTTTTACAGACTTATGATAAAGTATTGAAAGATAAATCAGATAAACGCTGGCGAGTAGAGCATGCGCAAATCGTATCACCTGGAGATTTTAAATATTACAAAAATATAATTCCATCTATTCAACCAACGCACGCAACTTCTGATATGAATTGGGCCGAGGACCGTTTGGGATCGGAACGTGTTAAAGGTGCTTATGCTTTCAAGCAATTATTGGACGCCTATGGAAAGGTGGCTTTGGGAACTGATTTTCCTGTGGAGGAAGTGAGTCCGTTTTTGACATTTTATGCAGCGGTGGCACGTCAGGATTTGGACGGATTGCCAAAGGATGGGTATCAAATGGAAAACGCTTTAACACGGGAAGAAACATTGAGAGGCATGACCATTTGGGCTGCTTACTCCAATTTTGAAGAAGACGAAAAAGGAAGCATTGAAAAAGGGAAATTCGCGGATTTTATTATTCTGGATAAAGATATTATGACCGCTGGGCTTAGTGATATTCCTAATATTAAAGTGGAGAAGACTTTTGTGGGAGGGGAGAAACAGTAACTATTGTCTATAGTTTTATTTCACAGAGATTCATGGAGTTAACTGAGTTTCACAGAGAGTTTTGATATGCTCTGTGAGACTCTGTGATTCTCTGTGTAACACCTAAAATATCCGCGCCAAATAATCGTAATGCTCGCCTTCCATTACCAATTCACACTGCAGTCCTGCCTTTTTGCATGCCTTCGCAAAGGTGTCAAAATCTAAATAAAGCCAGGTTGTAAGCGCTGCGCTTTCGCCTTTATAACTCAACATATAATCGAGTTCACCATAATAATTGGCATTCAAATCCATCCAATAGCCACCATCTTCATCTTCATACATATATTTGATATCAGTAGAATCTGCCAAAATCTGACCACCAGGATTTAATAGGGATTTAAGATGTTTTAAGTAGTGCGGTGCTTTTGAAAGTTCCTCAAAAATTCCGGTACCATTCATCATTAATAAAATGGTATCAAACTTTTCGGTTTCATCCAAAACAGGAAGCACGGCTGCGTTTTTTACTCCGAGTTTTTGAGCGACTTCAATCGCTCCTTCAGAAACATCAATGGCTTTCACGTCAAAACCTTTGCTCTGCAAATACAGCGTATGAATTCCTGCGCCGCAACCAACATCCAGCACTCTTCCTGTGGCAAGTTGCAATGCTTTTTGTTCTAATTTAGACATGTCTTCATAACCTCTAAATAAGTAGTCGAGTGGCATCTCATCATCTTCAGAAATATTGGTTGAAGTGATAATGTTCTCAGTATGATTTCCGTTATAATAATCTATTAATGCTTTTCCGAAAATATCGTTCATTGAAGTCAGTTTTATAATTTCCGTCGAGAAGGAAATCTTAAGTTTTAAATGTATTATTTTTATGCCCTGCAAGACTTTTCAGAAGCATTGCGAAGTCGCAAAGATAAGCATAAGGAAAACAATACCTTCTTTGCCCAGTAAAAAAGAAAATGCAAGAAAAACTTTTCTTAAATTAATAAGATACTATGTTGCCGGTCACCTTCGATATTATAAAATTTATGACTTGCAGCTTAAAAATATAACCTCATTATCATGAAAAAACTCCTTCTATTTTTAACGTTATCCATAACAGCCTCTAATTTTTGTATGTCACAAGAGTGGTTAACCTCTTTTGAAGCAGCAAAGCGTATCGCATTAGTTCAGAATAAATTTCTATTTATGATTTGGGAAGATGCTGCCGCGATACCATACCCTGTCATAATGAGTGATGAGAATGGTAATGAGGTGTTAATTTCAAATTTGTTTGATTACGATCAAATCAATGGCATTATTTGGGATTATTTTGTGCCAGTAAAGGTCAATGAAAGTCTTTATGCCGATTTATATGATCAGATAAAAGGTTCTAGAAGTCGTAGTTATGTAGCTCAATTTGAGGATGACAATATTAAGATTATGGATGCTAATGGCAATATCGTTAACATTTCGATGTCGCCAGAAGCATATTTTAATTTATCAAAATTTGTCAGTAAATACGCTTTGAATACGTCTTTCTTAAATGCGGAATTAAAAAATTATTTGTTGCAGAAGGATTTTGGTACCGCTTATCGTTTAGCCTCTAAATATATGGATTATGCCATTTTGGTTGATAAAACGGTGAGACCTGATATTATAAACCTAGCAGAAATCTATCTAGATGAAGCAGATAAGTTTCTTTTAGATGATAGCGCGACCAATAAGACTACTTTTGAGCAAAAGAGTAGCATGTTAAGATTATCAAAATATCTCTTACTAAACAGACCGAATAAAGTTCTACGTCAGCTAAAAAAGTTTAAACCTTCTGAAATTGATGACGCTAATCAATCGTTACTTTCTTATCTCTACCATACCTCGTACCAGCTTAAAAAGGATGAGGGAAATGCGGAGCTATGGAAAGCTAAAGTTTCCGAAGTAGATTTAAGAAAGTCCCAATTAATCACCAATATTCATCTCTAATATTTCGTCAATTAATGACTATTTATAGAGTAGATATTTTGCTCTAACCTGTTTAAAATCTTCAAGTCCTTTTGCCCAAGTGGCTTTGATTTCCTTTTCAGAAAGTCCTTTTTCTATTTGTTCTTGAAGTTTTGCTGTGCCAGCTAATTTGACGAAAAACCCATTGAAAAACTTTGATTTATTGGCAGAATGGGTGTAAGCTTCAATAAGATATTCTAAATGAAGTCCTGGAGTTACATCAATTTGCGATAAATCCCTTCCATAGCAAAGTTTGCCTTGCTGTGGCGGTGTTTTGGCACCTTCATTTGGTTCAGGCGTGAAACTGAATTTAAAATATTTTTTATCTAATTCAGGACTTCCGAAAATCTGGAATTGTTTATTGGTACCACGACCAACGCTCACATCGGTACCTTCAAAGAAACATAAACTTGGATATAAAACAACCGATTGGTCATTCGGTAAATTAGGAGACGGCTTAATTGGTAAGCTATAGTGCATTTGATGGTTGTAATTTTCCATCGAAATAACGGTCAACTGACATTGCACGCCATTTTTCAACCACTTTTCACCATTGATCATTTTTGCGTATTCGCCGATTGTCATTCCGTGAGCAATTGGAATGGGATGCATTCCTACAAAACTGGTATAGGCTTTTTCTAAAATAGGGCCGTCCACATATTGTCCATTAGGGTTTGGTCGGTCTAAAATCAGTAATGGGATTTTGGCCTCGGCACAAGCTTCCATCACGTAATGCAAGGTAGAAATATAGGTGTAAAACCTAACGCCTACATCCTGAATGTCGAAAACTAAAATGTCCAAACCTTTAAGTTGCTCTGGTTTTGGTTTTTTATTATCGCCATAAAGAGAAATAATAGGAAGTCCTGTTTTGGAATCCAAACCATCTTTTATTTTTTCGCCGGCATCTGCAGTCCCTCTAAAACCGTGTTCTGGAGAAAAAACTTTCTTTATATCGATGTTTAAACTCACTAAGGAATCCACAAGATGCGTGTAACCTTTGTCATTAAAAATCACACTCGATTGATTTCCGACAACACCAACGCGTTTGCTTTTTAGTAATTTGAGGTAGTTTTCGGTTTGATTGGCACCAACTTTTATGGTCTGTGGTTTCGAGGCATCAGTATGAATCCCCAACTCTTCATGGTTTGTGCTTCCAGCTTCCAACTTTGTACTTGCACTTCCTTTTCCACAAGAAAACAGTACTAAAACAATTCCGCTTATCATCGGAAATAACGTATTTTTGAACATCTTTAACAGCATCTTAAAATTTTGAATTACGAGTTTTTTATAGCTAAACGAATTATAGGCAGTAAAGCGTATAAAAGTAGTGTATCGGCACCAATAATAAAAATTGGAATTGCAGCGATTGCTATTGGTATTGTGGTCATGCTCATTGCTATTGCAACGGGCATCGGGCTTCAGGAGAAAATAAGGGATAAAGTCGTGGCTTTTAATGGCCATGTGACCATTACCAATTTTGACAGCAATGCGTCGGATGAATCTGAAATTCCAATTAGCAAGCATCAAGAGTTTTATCCTGAGTTCAAAAACGTTGAGGGTGTCAAACACGTCCAAGCGGTTGCTACCAAATTTGGTGTAATTCGTACCGAAACTGACTTTGAAGGCGTTGTGCTCAAAGGCGTTGGGTCAGATTATGATTGGCATTATTTCAAGGGTTTTTTAACAGAAGGGCGATTGCCGGATTATTCTGGAGAGATGAACAATGAAGTTCTGATTTCTGAATATTTAGCTAATAGATTGCAATTCAAGGTCGGTGATAGTTTTCAAACTGTTTTTAAAAAGGAAAACATTGATCAGATGCCTTGGTTAAGGGCTTTTGAGATTGTGGGGATCTATAATTCCGGATTTAAGGAATTGGATGAGAAATTTGTGATGGGTGATATTCGCCATGTGCAACGCCTTAACAAATGGAGTGAAGATCAGGTTGGAAATTTTGAAGTATTTCTTGACGATTTTAAGCAAATTCAAACCAAAGGCATAGAAATTTACGAGAATATCCCTTCAGATCTTGATGCCACAACGGTGGAGCAGAAGTATGTTTCCATTTTTGAGTGGATCGGAATTTTTGACAATAACACCTATGGTATTATCGGCATCATGATTCTTGTGGCAGGGATTAATATGATTACCGCCTTATTGGTTCTTATTTTGGAACGCACCCAAATGATCGGAATTTTAAAAGCTTTGGGAAGCAATAACTGGAGTATTAGAAAAGTGTTTTTATACAATGCCACCTATCTCATCGGCTTGGGGTTGTTCTGGGGAAATTTAATCGGTTTGGGATTGTTGTTAGCACAGAAGTATTTTGGTTTGGTGCCCCTAAATCCAGAAGTATATTATGTTAACGAAGCACCAGTATATCTTAGTTTAGATTATGTTTTAATGTTGAATTTAGGAACGTTTATTGTCTGTTTGCTGATGCTCTTGATTCCTTCGATTATTATTACCAAAATTTCTCCCGTTAAGGCGATGCGGTTTGATTAGTGCGGTTTTTAGTGGTTAGATTGTAGTTGGTTGAAACATAATTGACTTATTTCTGTACATTAATTAACAGGTTATTTTTCTTCCGCAGATTGTGCTGAAAACAAAACAACTTTGTGTAACTCCGTGTTCCTCTGTGAAACTCTGTGTAAGAACTCAAGGTACTACCCCCGAATTTAAAAAAATCAAAAAATCCGCTTACCTTTGTATTCTTAAAATGAAACAAATGCAATACGCAAAAAACATACTTGAAACTATTGGTAACACACCGTTGGTTAAAATCAACAAATTAACTGCAGATTTACCATGCTTGGTCTTGGCCAAATACGAAACCTTTAATCCTGGCAATTCGGTGAAAGATCGAATGGCTGTCAAAATGATTGAAGATGCTGAAGCTGATGGCAGACTAAAACCAGGAGGTACCATTATTGAAGGAACTTCAGGGAATACTGGAATGGGATTAGCTTTGGTGGCTATTGTCAAAGGTTACAAATGTATTTTTGTAATGAGCGATAAACAATCCAAAGAAAAAATGGATATCCTTCGTGCCTTTGGTGCTGAGGTGATCGTTTGTCCGACAGATGTTGCGCCGACAGATCCAAGGAGTTATTATTCGGTTGCCAAACGTATAAGTGAGGAAACGCCTAATTCATGGTATGTGAATCAATATGACAATTTGAGCAACACAAAAGCACATTATGAAAGTACAGGCCCTGAAATCTGGAAACAAACGGATGGTAAAGTCACGCATTTTGTGGTTGGGGTTGGTACAGGTGGAACGATTTCGGGTATTGGAAAATATCTGAAAGAACAAAATCCTAATATTAAGGTTTGGGGGATTGATACCTATGGTAGTGTGTTCAAGAAATATCACGAAACAGGGATTTTTGACGAGAACGAGATTTATCCATATGTTACAGAAGGTATTGGTGAAGACATTCTTCCTAAAAACGTCGATTTTGATATCATTGATGGTTTTGAAAAAGTGACCGATAAAGATGCGGCTGTTTATACACAGTTATTGGCGAAGGAGGAAGGCATGTTCTTAGGAAATTCTGCCGGTGCGGCCATTAAAGGTTTATTGCAACTGAAAGACCACTTTACAAAGGATGACGTTGTTGTGGTTTTATTTCACGATCATGGCAGCCGTTATGTGGGCAAAATGTTCAATGATGAGTGGATGCGAAAAATGGGGTATATTGATTAAATGATTGATTACAGAGGATAGACAGCTTCACTATTAGGGGTTAGACTTTAAAAGTTTTGAAGTTAAAAACCTTTCCGCCTTGAAGATATTATTTGTTTTAAAAGACTCCTTCTCTTGTAAAAAGAGAAGGAGTTTTTTGTTGGATAAAAGTTTTGAAATTTAGTAATACTCTAACTTGTCCGCCTTTTTAAGGAGGAGTGGCTTCTGCTTCAGTAGAGAAGCAGAAGACGAGGTGGTTTTTATTATTGCTGTTATTTTCTTGTTTAGAGCTAGATAGCCATTGCGTCTTCAATTCCTTTTCTGGAATTGAATCCACCTTCCCTTGAAAATAAGGGAAGGAATTATGTGATTGGGCAGAGTTTGATGTTTTAGTGACAAACTGAACTTTTCACTTCTCGCTACGAGTAAAAAAACTCCTTCCTCGTAAAAAAGAGAAGGAGTTTTTTGTTAGGTACGGCTTTGAATTTTAGCACCTCGCTAACTTCTCCTCCTGTTTAAGGAGGAGTGGCTTCTGCTTCAGTAGAGAAGCAGAAGACGAGGTGGTTTTT
>NZ_JBMDWE010000038.1:0-33126 GCF_053579655.1 Gelidibacter sp.
GACACGCCGGCGATCGATTGTATTTCCTTATTAAGTAAATGCATCAAATGCTCATTATCCTTACAAAGGATTTTTATCAGAATACTCCAATTTCCCGTAGTATAATGGCATTCCAATACTTCTGGGATTTTTTGGAGTTGCTTTACGGCTTCTGGATTGCTCATCGCTTTATCCAAATAGATTCCCACAAAAGCCATGGTCGTATAGCCCAGTACCTTCGGATTGATGACAAACTTGGATCCTGATATCAAACCAGATTTCTCCAACTTTCTCAAGCGTTGGTGTATCGCAGCGCCAGAAATGCCTACCTTTCTGGCGATTTCCAATATAGGTGTTCTGGCATCGGCCATCAAAGCACGCAGTATCTTTTTGTCGATACCGTCAATTTGAATATTTTGATTGACTATTTTCATGTTTACCTCCCGCGAAGGCGGGAATCTTTTTAAGTTCGGAGTTAGGAGCACGAAGCATGAAGTGCGAAGTATCCCTTTATGTTAAAATGATGTCATTAATTATCATAGCTAAATTCAACTCCAAGCTTCTTGCTTCGAACTTCCAGCTACTTTACACATTCAAAGGATTATACCCCAAATAAGGCATTTCTTTTTCAGTGAACTTGATGTCAAAGTCCTCTAATTCTTTTAAAATAGGATCGTAAACTTCTTTAGTGATCGGTATTTGAACCCCTGGAGTGGTTATTTTTTCATTTAAAATTGCAAGAGCAGCCATGGCTACAGGTAAACCCACTGTTTTTGCCATTGCCGTATAGGTTTGATCCTCGCCAATAGTGACCATGGTGGAATCAATCTGATGCTTTTTACCATTCAGTTCGTAGCCAAACTTGTGATACATGACCAGCATGTCTTTGTCATCATCTGCAAGCGTCCAGCTGTCCATCAATATTTTTTGAAGAATTTCGGCAGGGGTTGCTTTTTTAAGTCCTACCATCTTGGTACTGTTGAAAATGTCCAATTCTTCAAACTTCTCCCAAACAATATCGTCCTGATCAATTTTCAGCGATAATCTAAATTTAAGTTCTACAGAATCGGTATGGCTGTAAGGTAAAAAAGCATTAACAAAATCGCGATAGCTCATGTTCTCACTGTCATCGATGGTATAGCTGTCATCGGTCATTCCTAGTTGTACAAATACGTTCCATGCTCTACTAAAACCAACCCGGCGCATGGTGCCTCTATACAAGGTTTTAATTTTGTCCAGTCCATAAACGCTTTGATATTTTAGAGAATCTCTATTGGCATAAGCCTCAAAGCGTCCGTAACCTTCTATTTCTAAAAATTCAGTTCTTCTAAATAAACGATGGTAAGGGATGTATTTATAATCGTCTTCCTGTAAGAATTTAGCAGCACTACCTTGGCCAGCAATCACGACATTTCGTGGGTTCCAGGTAAATTTATAGTTCCATAGGTTGTTGTCGCTTTCTGGAGCTACCAATCCGCCAGCAAACGATTCAAACAATACCATTTTACCGCCTTTTGCTGTAATTTTGTCAATAACTTTCATGGCGCTCATATGATCAATTCCTGGATCAACGCCAATTTCATTCATAAAAATTAGACCTTTATTCTTTACAACAGTGTTGAGGTCTTCCATCTCTTTACTCACGTAGGAAGCGGTTACTAAATGTCTGCCAAAGGCCACGCAATCCTTGGCGACTTCAATATGGTATCTTGCAGGAAGCATGGAGATGACAATGTCGGCATTTTCAATAGCATTCTTTCGCGATGTTTTATTGAAAATATCTAAAGTAATCGCTTGTCCATTCTCATGGTTGTTAATTAGTTTTTGTGCATTTTTTATATCAATATCCCCAACAATAACATGTAAATCCTCTTCGGATGATTTATCCAATAAGTACTTAATTAGGTAAGACGATGATTTTCCTGAACCTATGACTAAAATTTTTCGCATAATGAGAATTGTTGAGTAATTTTGCTTTTTGTAAACACGAATTTACTAAATACTCTCGGTTATTGAAACCAAAAATATAAATATATGAATCGAACAATTTTGATTACAGCAGCGGTTTTAGGGATTGTTGCAATTGCACTAGGTGCTTTTGGAGCACATGGATTAAAACAATTGATCTCTGTAGAAGCACAACAAACTTTTGAAACAGGTGTGCGCTATCAAATGTATCATGCGTTGATGTTATTGTTTGTTGGAGGAACGACGTTTTTAGGCCAAAAAGCAAAGAAAACCATCTATGTGCTGGTGTTGATAGGTATGGTTTTCTTTTCGGGTTCTATTTATGGTCTGGCGACCATGGAGTTCACAGGAATTAACTTTAAAAGTATAGGTTTTATAACGCCAATAGGTGGATTACTACTCATTGTCGCTTGGACTTTAATGATGATAAACTTTTTAAAGGTCTCGCGGGATAATTCTTGAAAAAGGAGACCTAAGTAAAAATAATGTTTAATTTTGCAGAACAAACAACACACTAATATTATGGCCAATAACGCCCAAATTACGAAATCGATTTCGTTAGACCAGTACGGTATAAAAAATGCCGTAGTACACTATCAATTATCTCCAGAAAAACTGCATGAAATCACTATTGCCAATAGGCAAGGGGTAGAATCATCTTCTGGTGCCCTAGCAGTTAATACTGGGGAGTTTACAGGACGCTCACCAAAGGACCGATTTATTGTCAAGGATGAGGTTACTAAAGATCGCGTATGGTGGGGAGATGTTAACATTCCATTTGATCCCAATGATTTTCAGAAACTATACGATAAAGTAGTCGATTACCTTTCCGGTAAAGAAGTTTTTGTAAGAGATAGTTATGCTTGTGCTGATGAAAAATACAAGTTAAACATTCGCGTCATTACCGAATATCCATGGAGCAATCAGTTTGCCGACAACATGTTTTTACGTCCGACAGAAAAAGAATTGGAAAACTTCTCTCCGGAATGGACCATTGTTAATGCCCCTGGTTTTATGGCCGATCCTGCTGTGGATGCCACACGCCAACATAACTTTGCTATTTTAGATTTTACTCGAAAAATCGCATTGATAGGAGGGACTGGATATACTGGGGAAATTAAGAAAGGAATATTTTCTGCTTTGAACTTTATTCTACCCGTTTTTAAAGACACCTTGCCAATGCACTGTAGTGCCAATATTGGTAAAGACAATGATACCGCAATTTTCTTCGGATTGTCTGGAACTGGAAAAACAACTTTGTCCGCAGATCCTAACCGACGATTGATTGGAGATGATGAACATGGTTGGACTAAGGAAAACACCGTATTCAATTTTGAAGGCGGTTGTTATGCTAAAGTGATCAATCTTTGTGAAGAAAATGAACCTGATATTTTCAAAGCCATTAAGAAAGGCGCCATTTTGGAAAATGTCATTTTAGATGCCAATGGCGTTGTTGATTTTGATGATGTCTCCATTACACCAAATACACGTGTAAGTTATCCAATTGATCATATTGATAATATTGCAGTGCCTTCTATTGGTAAGAATCCAAAAAACATTTTCTTTTTAACGGCTGATGCCTTTGGTGTTTTACCTCCAATTTCAAAATTGACCCCGAGTCAAGCAGCTTACCATTTTATTTCTGGTTACACCGCAAAAGTGGCAGGAACTGAAGCTGGCGTTGTTGAGCCTGTCCCGAATTTCTCAGCCTGTTTTGGCGCTCCTTTTATGCCTTTACATCCCGCAAAATATGCTGAAATGTTAAGTCAGAAAATAACTGAAACTGGGGTTAAAGTATGGTTGGTTAATACAGGTTGGACAGGCGGCCCTTATGGCATCGGTACCCGAGTGAAATTGAAATATACCAGAGCCATGATCAATGCAGTATTGAATGGCGATTTAGGAGACTATACTTACGAAGATTACCACATCCATTCTGTTTTTGGTACTGCGCAACCAAGATCTTGTCCTGGAGTGCCAACTGAAGTATTAAGTCCAAGAACGACTTGGAATAATGATGAAGCCTACTATACAACAGCCTTTAAATTGAGTAATGCCTTCAGAGAAAACTTCAAGAAATATGAGGAGTTTGCAAATGAGGAAATCAGAAGAGGCGGTCCGCAACGTTATGCGTTTTAGACCAAGTAATAGATAAAGAAAAAGGCGATTCAAAATTTTGAATCGCCTTTTTTTATGTTGGTGGAAATTTTATTTTCCCTTATTTACTTTTTCAATATATTTTTCCAATGCCATGGTCATTGATGGTGTTTCAGGAGTTGGCGCTAAAATATCAACTCTCAAACCATGATCTTCCACAGCTTTTGCAGTCGTGGAACCAAAAACGGCAATACGTGTTTTGTTTTGCTTAAACTCCGGGAAATTATGGAATAAGGATTCGATTCCTGATGGACTGAAGAATACTAAAATGTCATAATACACATCAGCAAGATCAGATAAATCACTAATAACCGTTTTGTAAAAGATAGCTTCTTTCCACTTGATGTTTAAGCTGTTAAGAAGTTCTGGAACGTCGTCGTTTAGTTTATCGGTCGTGGGCAACAAGAAATTTTCATCTTTGTATTTCTTGATCATCGGCGACAAATCTTCGAAGTTACGCTTGCCTACATAGATTTTACGTTTTCTATATACCACATATTTTTGCAGGTAGAAAGCTACCGCTTCACTCTGACAAAAATATTTTAAAGTATCTGGCACTTTAAAGCGCATTTCATCTGCGACTCTAAAAAAATGATCTACAGAGTTTCTGCTGGTCAGAATAATAGCAGAATAATTAGCTAAATCCACTTTTTGCTGTCTCACATCTTTGGCTGCAAGGCCTTCAACATGGATGAATGGGCGGAAGTCAATCTTTACTTTTTGTTTTTCTTGGAGATCAAAGTAAGGCGAATTTTCGATTTTAGGCTCCGGTTGAGACACTAAAATTGTTTTCACTTTCATAGGCTTTGGATGGTTTTAAGCTTTATATTCTACAATTATTTTATACAAAATCAGATAAGGCCCAATTTCAAGTGCGCAAAGATACAAAATAAAATAGAATATGTTGTTGATCACTACCTTTTGATGATTTTTGAACGAAGTCATGAATCCGATAAGGTTAATCAGGACCATTATCGAAATTGCTACTAAAAGAATTGCCTTTGAAGGGTTTATTGTATACAACAACAGCGCATTAATGAGTAAAAGTACAAGGCCGCTGAAATTTTTATAACTTGTTTTTTGAAAGAGGTAAGAATCAATTAAAGGATCAATTTCAAATAAACTCCCCACCAGTCGTTCGGTTAAAATCTTAATGATGGCTAAGCTCGTTATGCCGAGGAGAACTTTCAAAAAAACA
The DNA here is from genome assembly GCF_053579655.1 of Gelidibacter sp. Taxonomy (NCBI): domain Bacteria; kingdom Pseudomonadati; phylum Bacteroidota; class Flavobacteriia; order Flavobacteriales; family Flavobacteriaceae; genus Gelidibacter; species Gelidibacter sp. Next base: position 5,303 of record NZ_JBMDWE010000038.1, read on the forward strand.
TCCAATTCGAAAGATTGAGATGGCTCAAGTGTGAGATAGGAGAAATAAGTAAAAATGGAAATAGAAATGACCAAGTTGAAAAACAGAAGAGCGTCAAAAAAGTCAATAAACTTTTGATCTTTCGTGTACAATTTTAAATACTTGGAATTGCCGATAACACCTATGAAATCAAGAAAGCGATTGGTGAATAGTACCTTGGCCGTAGTGATGAAAACCAATCCCAAAACCATAAAAATGGTAAACCATTCATAAGATATAATCTCTCTTATCATGCCGCTAAATTATAAAGAAAATTTTATCTGTCCATTTCAATAAAATTAATCTTTTAAAAAAACTTACTTTTGCTAAAATTTTTATCGATGAAAGACGCCATTGTCATCATTCCAACTTATAATGAAATTGAAAATATTGGAGCCATTATCTTTGCGGTCTTTGCGCAAGATGAAGCTATCGATATCCTTGTAGTTGATGATAATTCGCCCGATTTAACAGCTGAAACAGTAAAGTCTTTACAGAAGGAGTTTCCAAATCGATTGTATTTACTCCAACGAGAGACCAAAACAGGATTGGGTACGGCATACATTGAGGGTTTTAAATGGTGTTTGGAAAAAGAATATGAGTATATTTTTGAAATGGACGCCGATTTCTCACACAATCCTGATGATTTAGTAAAACTTTATCACGCTTGTGCTAAAGAAGGTGCTGACGTTGCCATCGGCTCCCGATATATAACGGGTGTTAATGTGGTCAATTGGCCAATGAATAGGATATTATTATCTTATTTTGCCTCAAAATATGTGCGGCTTGTGACACGCATGAAGATTCAGGATACCACAGCCGGATTTGTTTGTTATAGAAGGAAAGTATTAGAAACCATTAATTTGGATGCCATCAAATTTGTGGGCTATGCGTTTCAAATAGAAATGAAATTTAAAGCCCATTTAAAGGGTTTCAAAATTGTTGAAGTTCCTGTGATTTTTACAGATCGAGCAAAAGGAAAGTCGAAAATGAGTAGCGGTATCATTTCTGAAGCTATTTTTGGAGTCATGTATATGAAATTAAAAAGCCTATTTGGCAAATAATATGAAATGAGCATACTAAGGATTTAACACCCAGGGGGATGGTTAATTGCGAATAGCATGTGTCCATTAAAAAACAATAGAAACAATCACATGAAACGAGCATGTTAAAAAAATCGTCACCCAAGGAAATAATTAATTGCGAACAGCAGGTGTCCGTTAAAAAACAATAGAAATAATCACATGAAACGAGCTTGCTAAAGATTTTAACACCCAAGGGAATAAATAATTGCGAACAGCAGGTGTCCGTTAAAAAACAATAGAAATAATCACATGAAAGCAAAAACGGTACTTATTAAAAATGCCAAAATCGTTAATGAAGGACAAATTTTTGAAGGAGATATTTTAATAGAGGGCGAATTCATTAAAGAAATTTCCGATTCGATCAGTGCAAAATCGTCAGATGTTTTGGTCATTGATATTGAAGGGAATTATGTTTTCCCCGGAGTTATCGATGATCAAGTGCATTTTAGGGAGCCAGGTTTGACGCATAAAGCAACCATTGAGTCCGAATCTAAGGCTGCGGTAGCTGGTGGGATTACTTCATTTATTGAAATGCCCAATACGGTTCCTCAAACGACGACCATTGAGAAGTTGGAAGAAAAATTTGAAATTGCAGCAAAAAGCTCTTACGCCAATTATTCCTTCATGTTTGGTGGTACGAACACCAATTTGGAAGAGATATTAAAGGTGGATTCCAAAAACGTAGCGGGTTTGAAATTGTTTTTAGGATCTTCAACGGGCGATATGTTGGTGGACAATACCGAGGTTTTAGAAAAGATTTTCAAAAGTACCGATTTGTTGATTTCAGTTCATTGTGAAGATGAAGCCACCATCAAAAAGAATCTTGAAGAGCACATCCAAAAATTTGGAAACGATATTCCAATGGCCTATCATCCTATCATCAGAAGTGCTGAAGCTTGTTATATATCCTCATCTAAAGCGATAGAATTAGCTAAAAAAACCGGGGCTCGATTACATGTTTTTCATGTATCTACGGCAAAGGAAACAAAACTGTTCAGCAACAAAGTTCCGTTGAAGGATAAAAAAATTACGGCCGAAGTGTGTATCCATCATCTGTGGTTTAGTGATGAAGATTATGAGAAAAAGGGAACCTTGATCAAATGGAATCCATCAGTAAAATCAGCAAAGGATCGCGATGAACTTTGGAAAGCGCTTTTGGATGACCGTATTGATGTGATTGCTACGGATCATGCACCACATACCTTAGAAGAAAAACAAAATGTTTATACCGATGCACCATCTGGCGGACCGCTTGTGCAGCACGCTCTTGTTGCTATGATTGAAGCCTATCATAAGGGTAAAATAAGCTTGGAGAAAATTGTCGAAAAAATGTGTCATAATCCGGCCATATTATTTCAGATTGAGAAGCGCGGTTATATCCGTCCAGGTTATTTTGCTGATTTGGTCATTGTAGATATCAATAGTCCATGGACTGTAAATAGGGATAATATTCTATACAAATGTGGATGGTCTCCTTTTGAGAACGTTTTATTCAAATCGCGCATAACGCATACTTTTGTGAATGGTTCCCTAGTATATAAGAATTTCAGGTTTTTGAACGTTAAAGCTGGGAAACGATTAACTTTTAACCGATGAGACACTTTTTCTACATCCTTATTCTGATTTCTTTGGTAGGCTGTAATAGCGGTGATCGACCTAAAAAACCAAAAGACTTGATTGCCAAGGATAAAATGTCAGACATTATGTATGATTTATATATCCTTAATGCAGCAAAAGGAGTTAACAGAAAATTGTTGGAACTCAACGGGATTATGCCTTCAGACTATGTCTATGATAAATATGGTATTGACAGTTTGCAATTTGCGCAAAGCAATACCTATTATGCCTATGATACGGAGGTCTATACTAATATTATAGAGAAAATGAAAGCACATCTTGAAAAAGATAAGGAGCTTTACGAAAAGCTAACCGAAGAAGATGAAAAGGTAGAAGATTCCTTGAAAAAAATTAAAAGGGAGTTGAAGGAACCTGTCGAGCTCATTAAAAAGGAGGCTTTTAACTAAGTTGTTTTCTTATGATCTTCCAGAAATAATTGGCAGGTTTCTTTGATTGAAATTTGCATAGGTTTGAATTTAAAACCCAAAGCGTTTTCCAATTTTGAAGCATCATATTTTGTAATGCTTCTAGCGCTTTTAGTGACATGTTTGGAGAGTCGTCTGCGTTTGCCAGTCAGGAAATGATTTAACCAATCCAATCGCCAGCCTATTGCTAAAATAAATGGTGTCGCTTCTTTTGTGGCTGGTTTTACATTTAATGCGGAGGTGGTTCGCTCCTGAAATTCCTTAAAGGATAAATTTTCTGAAACAACAATAAAACGGTCGTTTTTTATGGGGCTTTGTACCAATAAAATCATGGTGTCAACAACGTCATTGACATCTACATAACCCGTAACGCCATGCGTGTAATACGGCATGCCTTTGAAGATTTTCTTGATCAAACTGCTACTGCCGCCACTGTTCCAAAAACCTGCGCCAATGATAATTCCCGGATTTAAAATAACAGCGTCAACCCCTTCCTGGGTGCCTCGCCACACTTCAATTTCAGCACCATATTTGGTAATGGCATATACGCTGTTGTCATCTTCTTTATTCCAATAAGTCTCTTCCGTAATGGGTTGCTCCGGATTTTGATGATGGCCAATGGCTGCAATTGAGCTGATATAACACAGTTTTTTTACCTGATGTGCGACGCATAAATTGACCACATTTGCAGTGCCTTCAATATTGATTTTGCGTAATTGGTGGTATTTGTCAGGTTCGAAACTCACAAAGGCCGCGCAATGGTACACATAGTCCACATTTTTAAAAGCCTCTACCAATGAGGGAACGTCAGTAATGTCAGCATTTACCCACTCGATTTTTTCGTAAAGCGATTCTGAGTCGTCAGTGTAGTACGAAAAGACTTTCTTAACCAACTCTAACTTGTGTTCTCTTCTGTAAATTGCTCTGACCTTATCGTTGGTTTGCAATAACTTATAGAGTAAATGTGAACCCACTAAACCTGTACCTCCTGTGACTAATATCATAGGCCTAAAATAAAGAATTATTAGATATTAAGACCTAATTCTCCATTGATGTTTATCTTTGCACAAAATTTATAAAATTAATTTCAAAACTCATGAAAAACGCATTTGTAGAAGATTTACGTTGGAGAGGGATGGTCCACGATATCATGCCCGGAACTGAAGAGCAACTTAGTAAAGAAATGACTACGGCGTATATAGGCTTTGATCCTACCTCAGATTCGTTGCATATTGGGAGTTTAGTGCCTATTATTTTATTGGTGCATCTTGAGAAAGTCGGACACAAACCGATGGCTTTGGTTGGTGGCGCCACAGGAATGATTGGTGACCCTTCAGGTAAAAGTGATGAGCGCAATTTGCTCAATGAAGAGTCTTTAGCGAAGAATGTCGCCGGAATAAAATCCGTGTTATCTCGGTTTTTGGATTTTGATTCTAAAGCTAAAAACGCACCAGTTTTAGTGAATAACTATGATTGGATGAAGGATTTTACGTTCATCGATTTCGCGAGAGATGTTGGTAAGCGTATCACGGTCAATTATATGATGTCAAAGGATTCCGTTAAAAAACGTTTTTCTGGAGAAGAAGGCAACGTTGGTATGTCATTTACTGAATTTACCTACCAATTGATTCAAGGCTATGATTTTTACCATTTGCACAAACATCATAATGTTCTTTTGCAAATGGGCGGAAGTGATCAATGGGGAAATATTACCACAGGAACGGAGTTGGTAAGACGTATGAATGTTGGTGAAGAAGCAAAAGCCTTCGCGATGACCTGTCCGTTGATTACTAAAGCAGACGGTTCTAAATTCGGGAAAAGTGAAGGTGGAAATATTTGGTTGGACGCCGATAAAACATCCGTATATAAATTCTACCAATTTTGGTTGAATACGAGTGATGAAGATGCGAGCAGATACATCAAAATATTTACATTTTTGAGTAGAGAAATTATCGAGCAGTTGATCATTGCACATCAAGAAGCGCCACACTTAAGAATATTACAAAAACGATTGGCACAAGAAGTGACTACGTTTGTGCATTCTCAAGAAGATTTTGAAAATGCCGAAAGAGCTTCAAATATTTTATTTAGCGACAGCTTTAAGCACGATATCAGAACCTTGGATGAAACCACGTTTTTGGATGTTTTTGAAGGTGTGCCTTTAGAAGAAATCTCTAAAGCAGAATTTGATGAAGGTGTTGATATGATTGCAGCACTTGCAGCAAAAACCAATTTCTTAAGTTCTAATGGCGAAGCACGTCGCGCGTTAAAAGAGAATTCAATTTCAGTGAACAAAGAAAAAGTTGCCGAAGATTATGTGTTATCTGCTTCTGATTTAATCAATGATAAATATATCATTCTTAATAAAGGAAAGAAAAACACTTACATTATTAAAGTAAATTCTTAGTTTGAATTTCTTTCATTCTTTGGATGAATTTACAAAGCTAAAATTTATTTAAAAATCCCGCTACCCAGCGGGATTTTTTGGGTCTATGGCATATCTAATAATGAAAAACGCCTGAGGAAGTAAACTTCACTCAGGCGCTAAAAAACCAACCAATCAACTTAAAAACTCAATTTTCAATTATAGAATACTTTTTTTTCGGTTTCCCAAAATGTCAGTTTTTTATAACATAAGGATAGTCGTATTTAATTCAGATTGATTACAGTGATTTTGGACTTTAACAAAGATTTATAATACCATTAAATTGCAGCCTCTAATGTCAGAATTGTCAAAGCGACCAATGATCTCAAAACGGTTGTCTGGCAGTACCTTTCCAAGGTCTTGAGTAGCGATAAAAGCACAGGAATTGAAGTTTGCCAAATCGATCACATTGATGCCGCCTGTTTTATTATTAGGAAGGATAGTCAAGGCGTCTTCCGTATCTCTGGTAAGTATTTGCATCCATTTAGGACATTCAAAGATGCCAAGGCCTTTGGAATAGGCTTGACTTAATAATTCGGTCATGCCATATTCGCTATGAATGGTTTTTACACCAAAACCTTGTTTTAGGAGGTCATGAAGTTCGTCTCTTACCAATTCCTTGCGTTTGCCTTTCATGCCGCCAGTTTCCATAATGATGGTGTTTTTAAGTTGAAACTGATACGATTCAACCAAATCCAAAAGCGCAAAGGATACGCCAATAAGCAATACTTTTTTGCCCTCAGCATCCAATTTAATCAAGATATCTTTTAACTCTGAAAGATTGTGGAGGTAAAACCCGCTTTCAGGCTGATGGGATTGTTTAATCAAATCGTCGACCATATAGATCAATGAAGAGCCTTCGCGTTCCAGATAGGAAGGCAATAGTGCTAAAACAACATGATCTTCAACAGTGCCGTAGAAGTGGGTAAAAGCACGCCTAAAACTCTCTTCGTAAACTTTGATATCGGTTACCAGATGTTTGCTGGTCAAATCGCCCGTAGTTCCTGAACTTGTGAAAACCTGCTCCACCGGATGTTTGTTGCTGACAATCTCATGAGATTTAAAAAACTGAATGGGAAGAAACGGGATTTCCTGAATGCATTTCACGTCACTTGGATGAATGTATAGCAAATCGCAAAATGAACGATACACACGATTGTTCTCAAACTGAAATTTGAAAACCTCTAAGCTTGCTGCTTCAAACTCAGTTGGAGTTTGAATATTGAAAATAGTATCCATCGTAATCATAGCGCAAAAATATATAAAATATAAAAAGCGTTACCCAAATAAGATAACGCTTTTCCTTTATTTTCAAAAGAGGATTTATTCAATAATTAATTTCTTAGTTATCGTCGCTTCTTCTTGAATGATTTTCAGGATATAAATGCCATTTTTTAAAGTAGATACGTCTAAAACATCCTTTTTTAAGGTTGTCTGTTTGCTCACCGATAGTCCTAAAATATCAAAAATTTCAACTCCAATAGTGCTCGAATTTACAGAGGATATTTTCACATAACCAGTCGTTGTTGGGTTTGGAAATAGTTTGATGGTTTGTTCTCTTTGAACTGGTGCTGTTATGGATAAGCTTTCAGTAAAACCTTCCCATTCCAGATCATCAAGAGTGATTTGTTGATTTCCTGTGGCTCCATAAAGTCTGAGAATGAGCGTGATTTCTCCAGGCAGGTTGATGTCATTCACAACAAATGGAATGACTGTTGTGTCTTCGCCCTCTTCAAAATTAGGTTCATGCGAAGCAATAATTTGGCCATTGATGACCAATTCGAGTTTGCGTTTCGTATTTCCTCTAAAAGCTTTTCTGGTATTGACAGAAAAGTTGCTAATACCACCTGAAAATGTTGCTGAAAGACGGCTAGGTTCTAAGCCTCTTCTGAGAATGATTCCCTTTTCATTAATGGGAAAAGAGCCCGCATCTCTAGCATGTACAAAGCTCCAAGTAATAGTATTATTTCCTACAAAATAACCATCGCCATAAGTTCCTGTTGCCGTATTGTTTATGAAATTTTCCTTTCCTAGGGAAAAGGAGTTTACCTTCAAAAAAGAAATCAAACTAAATAGAAGATATATTTTTCCCATAATTTGTGAATTTCGTTTTCACACAAATATAGGCATATTGAAAGAGTTTATGTAATTGTAAATGAATAAGTTGAAAGCTTTCGGGTTGTGTTGTAAGATCCGAATTATCTCACCACCAATTTTCTGGTAGATGAACTATTACCTTCCTTAATCTTCAAGATATAGATGCCAGGAGTCAATTTGGAAATGTTCAATTCTTTTCCAAACAGAGACGTGGAAAGCACATTTTTACCTAAAACATCATAAATCTGAATGTCTTTGGTTAGGTTTTGTAAGGTTGTAATGTAAATTTTACCATTGCTCACAGGATTTGGATATATTGATAAATCATTGATTCCATCCTGAGGTGATGCCGAAGTTTTCGAAGGATCTGTTTGCGCATAACTCGTTGCGCCAAAACCAAGGCCAATTATTAAAAAAAGAATGTAAAAGTAGTTTTTCATCAAATGAAATCTTTTATTAAATATAGTGAATTATTGCAAATGTCGTTCCAAAAATTGGTTAAACAATTATATTTTCCGACAAAAGGTTAAATGATTGTTTTCTGCACGTTATGTTAATGTTATCAATCCCTTGCTATTACCAATTGGATGCTAATAGTATTATCTTTACCCTATAAAATTTTTGAACGATACCCATGAAGCATAAGAATATAAAAATTCTGTTAGTTGATGATGAACCGGACATATTAGAGATTATTGGGTATAATCTTTCTGCAGAAGGCTATCAAGTCATTACCGCCGAAAATGGTTTGAAAGCCATAAAGAAAGCCAAGAAAGAACGCCCACATTTAATTATATTGGATGTCATGATGCCTGAAATGGATGGCATTGAGGCCTGTGAGCAAATTCGAAAAATTCCTGAGCTTAGCAATACGATTATTACGTTCTTAACTGCACGTGGAGAGGATTATTCACAAATGGCAGGTTTTGATGCTGGAGCTGATGACTATATTACAAAACCGATAAAGCCAAAGGTGTTGACCAGTAAGGTTAAAGCGTTGCTGAGACGTTTAAAAGAGGATGAGTCTTCAGAAGGCATTTTTGAGATTGGCGAATTGGTCATTAATAGAGAAGAATACAAGATTTCGCACCATGGTGTCGAAATTGTTTTGCCAAAAAAAGAGTTTGAATTATTAGCTTTGTTAGCAACCAAGCCTAATAAAGTATTTAAACGCGAAGAAATTTTAGATAAAGTATGGGGCAATGAAGTTGTTGTCGGAGGACGTACGATTGATGTTCATATCCGGAAATTACGTGAAAAAATCGGCGACGATTGCTTCAAAACTGTCAAAGGAGTAGGCTATAAATTTGTTGACTAATGAAGGAAAGAACGAAAAAGTCCTATAAGTTTGCCCGAAAAACTACCTTATGCATTACATCGCTTTTAACGGTATGCTTTGCTATTTTTTTAGTTCTTACCAATACTTTTAATTTTTGGGCGCTACTAGGTTTTTTTCTGATTACCTACGCCATTTCATTTTTTATTATCCAATATCGTGTAGAACGATTTATCTATAGTCGTGTCAAAAAAATCTATGACGATTTGACACTTTTGGAATCTGCATCTTTACGAAAACATCCCATAACTACGGATATGGCTACGCTGACTCAGGAAATTGACAAATTTGCTAGGGATAAGAAACTCGAAATTGAAACGCTGAAGGTCCGGGAGGAGTATCGCAAGGAATTTTTGGGCAATATTTCGCACGAATTGAAAACACCATTATTCACCGTGCAAGGCTATGTCTTAACCTTGCTGGATGGTGCTATGGACGATGAGAAAATCAGGAGTAAATATCTTGAACGCGCCAACAAAGGTGTGGAGCGTTTAATTTATATTGTCCAAGACCTTGATATGATTACCAAGCTCGAAGTGGGCGATTTAAGTCTTAACATTGAGCCTTTTGATATTGTAGAATTGGTGGAAGGCGTCTTTGATTTGCTCGAAATGAAATCGGCAAAGAAAAAAATCACACTGACCTTCGACATGAATTATCCCAACCCGATTATGGTTTCGGCCGATAAGGAACGCATCCGTCAGGTGTTGACTAATCTGGTGGTCAATTCTATTAAGTACGGAAGAATTAAAGGTACCACCGAAATCAGTATCGAAAATCTGATAAAAAACAAGGTTATTGTGCGGGTTACAGATAATGGTGAGGGGATTGCAAAAGCTAATATTCCACGACTTTTTGAACGTTTTTATAGAATTGATAAAAGCGGTTCGCGAAAAGAAGGTGGCTCTGGATTGGGATTGTCGATTGTAAAGCACATTATTGAAGCGCACGATGAAAAAATTTATGTAGAAAGTGAATTGAGCGTCGGCAGTGAGTTTTCATTCACGCTCGAAAAGCTTAAATAATTGCTTGAAATCAGTTTCGTAGGCTATCGTTTCCAAGCCTTTAAATTTCGAAATATTGGTTAGTTTTTCTAATCTGAAAGCATCTTGATCACAACTCGGTGCTAAATTGTTTTCCGCCATTTCTTGGGCTAAATATTCCTGCTCGAATTGTCCCGGCGTCGGAATGAAAAACGCTTTTTTGCCTAATTTCGCCAAATCCATGATGGTGGTATATCCCGACCGCGCCACGATCAGTTCACTTGAATTTATGGATTTTTCCAACAGTTCACTGGTCATAAAATTATAGATGGTCATATTTCCAGAGGTATGGACGGTTTGCTCTTCTTCTATAATGCCTTTTACAAACAAAACTTTGCCATTATAATTTTTAAACTGAGTCAATAATTTATCTTCCAATATACTTCGTTTTGGCTCTGGTCCAGATAACAGGACCATGATGTCGTACTGGAAGTCACTTTTGGATTTTTGAAACCTACTTAAAGGGCCAATGTATTTTATGTTTAGTCCGTTATCCTCAATATGACCCATTTCCCCACTTAAATTAGGTTGCTCTAGAGTGTCAGGTATCCAACATTCGTTAAATCGCTGGATGGTTTTCCGATGAAGTTTTGTGCTTAGCCAAGTGGTGTTACCGCTCAAAACTTTCAGTTGGTGGGTGATATAAGCCGAAGGCAAATCCTTATGATAAACCCCGAATCTGTTATCTGAAATGATGCCATCAATCTGATGCGTTTTTACAATAAGTTTAACTGCCTTTTGCTCAGCCCGAATGGTTTTCAAAATCTTTGGAGTATCCTTTAAAAGTTTCAATTTTAGATGATTTCTTTTTTTGGCATAGCTGATATTATAAGAAGGCAATTCAACGGCTTCCAAGTCAGGGAACTCCTTGGTCAAAAGCGAAAGTGCCGCGCCGTCACTTGCCATTATAGGCGTGAAGTTGTGTTGTGCTAAAGCGTTAATGATCGGGATGCAGCGTGTTGCATGGCCCAATCCCCAATTTAAAGGCGCTATTAATATCTTTTTCTTCATTTTTATTTTGGGCGCGACCACAAGGGTCGGGTTTTCCGCTATATCTTTTTTTGCTAAAAAGGTATTGGAGTTTGATGACATATAGCAAGGCAAAAAAAGGATGCCGCTTCAACCCCTCGCGCAAATTCGGCAAACAATTAAAAGTTCTCGAAACATTCAAAGATAACGATATAATCACTTCCATATATTTCCTTAATTTTGCAAATTATTAAAAACAAGCTTATTCAGGCAACAAACAAGAAACCTGAAAGAGCAGAAACCAGAAATAATAAAACGTGGGAAGCAAAAACAAACTCAAGAGATTTAGAGAAAATGAAAACTTTTCAAACGTGTATCAACCCACGCGTGATGAATTGGTAAATGGCGAATTTGAAATAAAAGGACAATGGAACGCGAAGGTTTTTAAAAACGACCATCCTTTGGTTTTGGAATTGGGCTGTGGAAAGGGAGAATATACTGTTGAGTTGGCTAAAAGATATCCCAACAAAAACTTTATTGGGATTGACATTAAAGGCGCCCGATTTTGGAGAGGTGCAAAAACGGCCATTGAGGACGGAATTCCTAACGCCGCTTTTTTAAGAACCCAAATAGAATTGATCGAACATGCCTTTGGCAAAAATGAAGTGGATGAAATTTGGATCACTTTCCCAGATCCGCAGATAAAATATAAGCGAACTAAACACCGTATGACCAACGCTGACTTCTTGGACCGTTACAAAACTATCCTCAAGCCAGATGGTATTGTGCATTTAAAAACGGATAGTGAATTTATGCATGGCTATACCTTAGGCTTGTTGCATGGTGCAGGTCACGAGGTGCTTTATGCTAATCATGATGTGTACAGACAAGAAGGAAGTCCAGCAGAAGTGACAGAAATTCAGACCTATTATGAAGGTCAATATCTAGAAAAGAACAAAGCAATTACCTATATTAGATTTAAAATTAAATAGACTTGAACATTACTGTCATATTTCTTCTTGGAATGGTCATTGCGCTTGTTGGTGTCATTCCTCCCGGATTGCTGAATATGACGGCTGCCAAAATCAGCCTTAAGGAAGGACATGTTCGAGGGATAATGTTCTCGATTGGTGTTTGTGTTATAGTTTTTCTACAAACCTATATTGCTGCCATGTTTGCACGATATTTAATCAACCATAAAGATGTGGTTGAGGTTTTGCAACGCGTGGCGTTTGTCATCTTTGTGCTGATTACTGTTTATTATCTCGTGATCGCCAAAGCAACTTCCAAAACTGAAGTCGAGCCACAATCTCGAAGTAAGCACAGTCGTTTTTTTCATGGCATTTTTTTGTCGGCAATTAACGTGTTTCCAATTCCTTATCAGGCCTATATGACGGTCACTTTGGCATCTTTTGGTTGGTTGGACTTTAGTAAAACCATGATCATATCTTATGTATCTGGTGCGGTTACTGGTACGTTTGTGATGTTGTATGTATATATATTCTTTTTTGACAAGATCAAGAATAAGAAGTTGACCTCTCAAAAAAACATGAACTATATTATTGGTGGCATCACGGGGATCATTGCCACAGTTACATTGTTCAATATTATAAAGGAGCTATGAAGCCAGAAACGCTCAATTTTTTTGAAAAGGTATATGCCGTGGCCAAACAAATTCCTTATGGTCGTGTGACCAGTTTTGGGGCTATCGCCAATTACCTTGGCGCTTCCAAAAGTGCAAGAATGGTGGGCTACGCATTAAATGGCAGTGTAGGTAAAGATGTTCCAGCACATCGCGTCGTCAATAGAAAAGGTCTACTTACTGGTAAATTCCATTTTGAAGGCACCAACTTAATGCAACAATTATTGGAAAGCGAGGGGATTGAAGTGAAGGACAATCAAATCCAGAATTTTGCTGAGGTGTTTTGGGAGCCAATAAAAGAGCTTTAGGGTACAAGCACCAAAATTCAAGGACCAAATCCCAAATAGAAGCATTTTCATTCCTTTATTGAAATTTAAGAAGGTGGAGTTTTATCCTATTATTTCCTAATTTTGTAAAAATTTACAATTAACATCATAAACCGACTGCATAAGAGCGCTCCATCTTACGTGGTTAAAAACTTCGAGCTCCCAGCTTCCATCTTCCAGCTATATTAATTATATTTGCACTTTAGAATGATTCTTAATTAAAGTAAGAAATAAATAATGGAAATCTAAAAGCCTAACCATTATTATTCTTTGACTTTTAGTATCTCAAAGCAATGAAATTAAATAAACAAGACATCCTTAAAGCCCTCGAAAGCATTTCTGCCCCAGGTGAAGGACAAAATATGGTAGAAAGTGGCGCTGTTAAAAACGTGGTCACTTTTGCTGATGAAGTTATCGTAGATATCACTATAAATAATCCAGCGCTTCAAGCCAAAAAGAAAACCGAAGTAGAAATCATGAAAGCTATTCATGACAAAGTATATGAGAAGGCAAAAGTAACGGTCAATGTGAAAGTGGATGCACCACCAAAATCGGCGGCCAATACGATCAAAGGAAAAGCCATTCCGGGAATAAAAAATATTATAGCTGTGGCTTCGGGTAAGGGCGGTGTAGGAAAATCAACAGTGACTTCAAACTTAGCAGTTACTTTGGCTAAAATGGGGTTTAAAGTTGGGCTTCTTGATGCTGATATTTATGGGCCTTCTGCGCCTATTATGTTTGATGTAGAACGTGAGCGTCCTTTATCTGTTAATATTGATGGCAAATCTAAAATGAAACCCGTTGAGAACTACGGCGTTAAAATATTATCCATTGGCTTTTTTACCCAACCAGATCAAGCCGTAGTTTGGCGTGGGCCAATGGCATCAAAAGCCTTAAACCAAATGATTTTTGACGCCCATTGGGGAGAGTTGGATTTTATGTTGATTGATTTACCTCCGGGAACAGGCGATATCCATTTAAGTATTATGCAAGCATTGCCTATCACAGGTGCTGTTATTGTGAGTACACCGCAAAATGTGGCCTTAGCGGATGCCAAAAAAGGAGTGGCGATGTTTCAGCAAGAAAGCATCAATGTTCCTGTGCTAGGAATTATTGAGAATATGGCCTACTTCACCCCGGCGGAATTGCCGAATAATAAATACTATATTTTCGGAAAAGAAGGTGCTAAAAACTTAGCTCACGATTTGAATGTTCCGTTTTTAGGTGAAATTCCTTTGGTACAAAGTATTCGTGAGGCAGGAGATTTGGGGCGTCCGGCAGCGATGCAAACAGGAACTCCAATAGAGCTGGCTTTTGAGGAATTGACACGCAGCGTGGTGCAGGAAGTGGTCAAAAGAAATGATGATCTGCCACCAACTGAAGCAATCAAAATTACAACGATGGCTGGATGTTCAGCGGTTAAAAAATAAAATAACGATACTTTTTAATGGTATTGTAAACACCTTAATATTAGATACATGACTAGTGAAGAACTTAGATTAAATGTTGAAAAGGCACTAGATGAAATCCGTCCGTTCCTACAAAGTGATGGCGGTGACATTGTGTTATTGTCAATAGAAGATGATAAATTGGTCAAAGTGCAGTTGGAAGGTGCTTGTGTAGGCTGTTCTGTCAATCAAATGACCTTAAAGTCTGGTGTTGAAATGACCATAAAAAAGTATGCACCTCAAATTGAAGAGGTCATTAATGTTGTGGCTTAATTGCTGCTTATGCCATCTCGAAAATTCGGGATTCCGTTATATCCGAATGACTTTTTAATAGTTACAACATGATGAAAGTCATAAAATAAAACTTTCTTTATTCGGATTTTTGCACTTTAAAATGAAGTTGAATTAAATGAAGTACCCACTTTTGTGGCCATTTATATGATTAAAACCGATATACTTATCATTGGCGCAGGACCAACAGGACTTTTTGCTGTGTTCGAAGCCGGATTACTCAAAATGAAATGCCATCTCATTGACGCTTTGCCACAACCAGGCGGTCAATGTTCTGAGCTTTATCCGAAAAAACCTATCTATGACATTCCCGGTTTTCCTGAAATATTAGCAGGAGATTTGACCAATAACCTCTTGGAACAGTGCAAGCAATTTGAGCCTGGATTTACCTTGGGGGAGCGCGCAGATACGATTGAAAAACAAGAGGACGGCAGTTTTATTGTGACCACCAATAAAGGAACTAAACATCAGGCCCCTGTAGTTGCTATTGCCGGTGGTTTAGGCAGTTTTGAGCCGCGTAAACCTTTGATTCCAAATATTGCTTCGTTCGAAGATAATGGTGTCGAATATTTTATTAAAGATCCGGAAATGTACAGAAATAAGCGTGTGGTTATTTCTGGTGGTGGCGACTCTGCTTTAGATTGGAGTATTTTCCTGGCAGATATCGCTTCTGAAGTTACCTTAATTCATAGACGTAATGAATTTAGAGGAGCTTTGGATTCCGTTGACAAAGTACAGGAACTAAAGGATAAAGGAAAGATTAACCTCGTCACTCCTGCAGAAGTCATCAATATTGTTGGGGATTATAAAGTGGAGGCCGTAGTGGTTACGCAATCGCTTAATATTGAAAAAGAATTTGAGATAGAATGTGATCATTTTATTCCATTATTCGGATTGTCGCCTAAACTTGGACCTCTTGGCAATTGGGGACTCGAAATTGAGAAAAATGCCATCGTGGTCAATAATGCTTTGGATTACCAAACCAATATTCCAGGTGTTTTTGCCATAGGCGATATCAATACCTATCCAGGGAAATTAAAACTGATTTTATGTGGTTTCCATGAAGCAACCTTGATGTGCCAAGCGGCGTATCAAATTCTTAATCCTGGAAAGCGTTATGTGTTGAAATATACTACGGTTGCTGGTGTTGATGGATTTGATGGCACCCGTAAGGAAGCGCCAAAACAAGTTATTAAAGCGATAGATTAGTTCTACTCAACCTGTCAGGTTTTTAAAACCTGACAGGTTTGATTCAAATATAACGATGGAACAAGATATAAAAATCAAAATAACCGATAGAGAAGGCGTTACTCATGAGGTTTTGGCGCCCACTGATATGGCCATGAACCTGATGGAGGTCGTCAGAAGTTATGAACTAGCTCCTGAAGGAACCGTCGGTATTTGTGGTGGGATGGCGATGTGTGCGTCTTGTCAATGCTATGTGTTAAACGATACAGAACTTCCTGAAATGCAGGACGATGAAGAAGCGATGCTCTCCGAAGCGTTTTATGTAAAAGATAATTCAAGATTAAGTTGCCAAATACCAATTACTTTAGAACTGGAAGGTTTGGAGGTGGAATTGGCTCCGGAGTCTTAATATTTACAGACCTCACAGGTTTTTAAAACCTGTGAGGTCTTAAGGTAATTGGTTAATCCGTTTTCCCTGTTAAAATAAAATAAAATAGAAAAAGCGAGCTTTTGTAGCTCGCTTTTTCTATTTTATCCTTAAAAGGATTAATGAAAATACTTTTGTCTATCACACTTCTGTCGGAGTGAAATAATAAAATGAGCCTTAGGCTCTATTTAAAAGCGTTTAAACCGGTAATGTCTAATCCAGTGATCAATAAGTGGATGTCGTGTGTGCCTTCATAAGTGATGACACTTTCAAGGTTCATAGAGTGACGCATAATGCTATATTCGCCAGTAATTCCCATACCTCCTAGAATTTGACGTGCTTCGCGAGCAATAGTAATAGCCATATTCACATTATTGCGTTTGGCCATCGATATTTGCGCTGAGGTTGCTGTGCCGTTTTCTCTCATGACACCTAATCTCCAGGCTAATAATTGTGCTTTGGTGATTTCAGTAATCATTTCGGCCAATTTCTTTTGCTGTAATTGAAACTGTCCAATAGGTTTTCCAAACTGCATGCGTTCTTTACTATATCTTAAAGCTGTATCGTAACAGTCCATGGCAGCACCAATGGCGCCCCAAGCAATTCCATAACGAGCAGAATCCAAGCAACCCAATGGCGCGGCCAATCCAGATTTGTTAGGTAATAAATTTTCTTTAGGAACTTTAACGTTGTCAAAAATAAGCTCTCCTGTTGAAGACGCTCTTAATGACCATTTATTATGAGTTTCAGGAGTCGTAAAGCCTTCCATACCACGTTCGACGATTAGGCCATAGATACGTCCTTCTTCATTTTTAGCCCAAACTACGGCGATATCACAAAAAGGGGCGTTAGAAATCCACATTTTGGCACCATTCAAAAGATAATGGTCGCCCATATCCTTAAAATTAGTTACCATGCCGGCAGGGTCACTTCCGTAATCCGGCTCGGTCAGTCCAAAACTTCCCATCCATTCACCACTGGCAAGTTTTGGTAGGTATTTTTGACGTTGATCTTCGTTACCGTATTGCCAAATAGGATACATCACTAATGACGATTGTACAGAAGCCGTACTTCTTACACCAGAGTCGCCACGTTCAATTTCTTGCATGATTAATCCGTAAGAAATTTGGTCTAGACCAGCACCGCCGTATTCCGCCGGAATGTATGGTCCAAAGGCTCCAATTTCGGCTAGTCCGTTAATGATCTGTTTAGGGAATTCAGCTTTTTGAGCGTAATCTTCTATGATAGGTGATACTTCACGTTTTACCCATTCTCTAGCAGCATCGCGTACTAAACGGTGTTCGTCATTCAGTAATTCATCAATGTTGTAGTAATCTGGGGCTTGAAACAAATCTGGCTTCATGTGTTGCTATTTTATAAATTGAAAAACAAAAATAGCGAAACCGTTTGCAGTGAACAATTATAAACTACATTTTGAGATAGAAATCTTTGGTTAATTCAATATAATCGTCTGTATATTGATGTCTTGCAGTTTCTATGATGAGTTCCTTGGGAATTATAGAAGTTTCTTGAAAAGAAAACTCGATGAGGCTGCGTTTAATTTCTGTATGAGGCGCGCCTTTTACTCTTAAAATACGATTTGGAAAAAGATGTTCTTTGGAAGCTAATACGATAATTTCTTTTTCTTCTGAAATTGGAACGATCACAGAAAACCGTCCGTTTTCAGAAAGTAATTTTGAAACACTTTCAATAAGTTGTCGAAACGGCATAGCATCTGTAAATCGTGCTAAATCGCGTTGCTTACTATTGCTCTTGTAGGTGTCGATGTAAAATGGGGGATTGGAAATGATGAGATCGTATTTATCATCAATTTCATCAACAAATTCGTCTAAAGCAGCATGATAACAAAAAAGGCGATCTCCCCATGGCGAAGTTTCGAAATTATCAACACATTGTTCGTAGGCATCATCATCAATTTCAATGGCGTCAATGAGTTCTGCGCCACTGCGCTGCGCTAGCATCAATGCTAAAACGCCGGTGCCAGCGCCGATATCTAAAATAGAATATGGATGAGCATCCACATCAGTCCATGCGCCAAGCAAGACGGAATCCGTGCCTATTTTCATGGCGCAACGGTCTTGGTTGACGGCGAATTGTTTGAATTTAAACTGTTTCATAAGCGCTCCAATGTTTAAAATTCCAAATTCCAAATTCCAAAATCAGGACTTATTAATAATTGCAGATAAGATTCTTCTCAACTCTTCTGCTTCATTCAGAAGATTGAGTAAAGTGTCTTCAAAAGACGGGTTTAAGTCTCTTAAAAGTTTTAACCATAGCACTGATTCTTTAGCTTCTTTTCTTGCGATTTTAAGTCTAAATAAAAAATCTTTATCGCCAAGTTTTTCATTGGCTTCTATATAGTTTGCGGCTACTGAGGCTGATGAGCGTACCAATTGTCTTCCATCCTGGAGGTTGGAAATCGTTTTAGAAAGTGACGCTATCAAAAGTCTACAGTTTTTTGCAAACAGATATGTTCTTTCTTCTAAATCATAAACTCTCTTGTTTTCCATAACATATTGGAATTTGGAATTTTTTCTTTGGAATTTATTCGAGATATAGATCAATCAGTCCTTCTGGTGTTTCCAACAAAATAAGTCTGTTTTCTTTGTCTACTTTCTTAATAAACGCATCATTCATAGGGATCAAAATTTCAATTCCATCACGGTCAATTTCAAAAAGTGCTTGGGCTGTGGAATCGTTAACCGATTTTACAACGCCAACCTTCCCGAAATTTACGTCTTCAACTGCAAATCCGATGATTTCGTGGAAATAAAATTTGTCATCATCAAGTTTTGGTAAAAATTCTAAAGGCAAGTAAATGTCACATTTTAAAAGTGCATCGGCATCCTGTTCCGTCTCAACATCTTCAAATTTTACCCGTAACAATTCAGATTTATGTAGCTGTGACGATTCAATAAAAAAAGGCACTAGATTATTGCGAAGATCAACAAAAACAGAATCCATGTCTTCATAGATTTCTGGATCATCCGAGTCTAATTTTATGAGCAATTCTCCTTTAAAACTGTATTTCTTTACAATTTTACCAACGTAGAAACAGTCTTCTTTTAACATAGATTTTTTCTTTAAACTTTAACTTAACAAATTTAATAAGATCCCGCCAAAAGACGGAGGTGTTCAAGGACTTATTCTGTGTGGTTAGAATAGCTTATTGAACAAAAAACTCCGATAGGTCATATCGGAGTTTAAAAGTATAAAAAATAAATTCTTTATTCTTCTGTTTTTGTTTCAGCATCTTCAGCTGGAGCATCTTCCGTTGCTTCAACTTCAGCAGGAGCATTTGCAGCAGCTTCGGCAGCTTCTGCATCGGCAATAACCTGTGCAGCTTCAGCTTCACGCTTAGCATTTACTTCTTTTTCAGCTTCTTGAGCTTTCGCTTTAGCATCAGCACTAGCTTTTACTAAACCTTCTTTTTTAGCGTCAACTTTACCTGCTTTTTCATCTAACCAAGCCGCAAATTTAGCATCTGCTTGCTCTTCTGTTAAAGCACCTTTTCTAACACCGCCAGCAAGATGGTTTTTCAATAGGGCACCTTTGTAAGACAAAATTGCTTTTGCCGTATCAGTAGGTTGCGCACCATTTTGTAACCATTTTACTGCCAAATCAACATCTAATTCAATAGTTGCTGGATTGGTAGTTGGATTGTAAGCACCTATTTTTTCTAGGTATTTACCATCTCTTTTTGACCTTGAATCGGCCGCAATGATCCAGAAAAATGGTTTCCCTTTTTTTCCGCGTCTTTGTAATCTAATTTTAACTGCCATAAATAATTAATTAGTGAGGTTCGCGACCTCTATTATTAATAAGTCCGCAAAGATACTACAAATATTTTATTGACAATTATTTTACTGCAAATAAACTTAGGAATAATTTTTCTTAGTTTTTTGATTTTCAACAAGGTATTTAGCTCATAATAAGCGGTCTGAAATGTGGGGCCGTGAAGGGGATGGTGGTTATATTCATTGTGTTAAATGATAAGGGTGTTAATGTGGTATAATTCAATTCTTCCTCAAGTTAAGGAAATGGAAAGGATAGATTTTGGTACAAGAGTGGCCATGATGCTGTGATTTTTGAATATGGAAGAAGCAGAGTTATTGCAGATAATAAAATTGAAAAAATGACGATTATATTGACGTCCAATCAAAAAAGCTCTTTGGGTTATTTCACGGGAGTGCTTCAAAAGCATAAAGACAAGTGTAATTATTATCAAAGTTGTCCCTTGGATTGCATTTTTATTTCCAACTATTTCCAATTTTCATTTTATAAAAGCGTTATTTATATGTAATTTTAAAAACTTTTCTTTTGAAGAAAAAGCCCAGTAAATTCAGCCGATTTTATTAAAATTATTCTTGGATTCGACCGTCATTAGACAGGTTCGAGGCTAAAAACGACTAAACAAGAAACTACAAACAAAGCAACATACATGTATTTAATTTTCGATACCGAAACCACAGGATTACCAAAACGTTGGGATGCGCCCATCAGCGACACGGATAACTGGCCAAGATGTATCCAAATAGCCTGGCAATTGCATGACGCTATGGGTAATATTATCGAGCATCAGGATTATTTGGTACAGCCTGACGGCTTTAATATTCCTTATGATGCTGAGAAAATTCACGGTATTTCAACTGATCTTGCCCAACAGCAAGGTGTGCCGTTAGCTGAAGTATTAGAGAAATTCAATGCCGCTTTAGCAAAGACTAAATTTGTTGTGGGACAAAACGTTGGTTTTGACTTGAACATTATGGGCGCTGAATTTCATCGTGAAGGGGTGGTCAATAATTTACAGGAACTTCCTGTTTTAGATACCTGTACAGAACATACTGCAAGTTTATGTCAACTTCCGGGCGGACGTTATGGAAGATTTAAATTGCCAACTTTAACCGAGTTGCACCAATTTCTTTTTAACGTTCCTTTTTCAGAAGCACATAATGCTACTGCCGACGTTGAGGCGACCACACGTTGTTTTTTGGAATTGATCAGACGTGAAGAATATACGATAGAGCAATTGGACGTTGCATCCGATTATTTTGAGAATTTTAAAGAGGCAAATCCGGAAACCATTCAGTTGATCGGATTAAAGCATATCAATCTTAAAGCCGAAAGCGCAAAGGTTAAAAAACAGATTGAAGCACTTCAAAAGTCTGATGAGCCTTCCAAAAAAGAAATTGCCCAAAATATTGAAGAGCTTAAAGATGTTGAGTTTGTGCATTTGCACAACCACTCGCAGTTTTCAGTATTACAATCCACCATCAGTGTGCCTGATCTGGTGGCTTTAGCAGCGGAACAAGATATGTCTGCCGTAGCGCTTACCGATCATGCTAATATGATGGGTGCTTTTCATTTTGTGAAAGCGGTGGGCAATCACAATAGAAATGTTGAAGCTAAAAATAAAGCTGCTGAAGAACGCGGCGAAACACCGACTGAAAAAATAATCAAACCTATTCTGGGCTGTGAGTTTTTTGTATGTGAAGACCATAAAGATAAAAGCCGAAAGGATAACGGTTACCAGATTGTCATGTTGGCCAAAAATAAAAATGGCTATCATAATTTATCTAAATTATCGTCGCACGCCTTTGTGAACGGGTTTTATTATTTGCCTCGAATTGATAAAAAACTAATTCAAGAATACAAGGAGGATCTTATTGTCTTAACCGGAAACCTCTATGGAGAAGTTCCTAGCAAGATTCTGAATATTGGCGAAAACCAGGCAGAAGAAGCCTTGCTTTGGTGGAAAGAGGAATTTGGTGACGATCTTTATGTGGAGTTGATGCGCCATAATCAGGAAGATGAAAATCGGGTTAATCCTGTGTTGATTGATTTTGCGAGAAAACACGACATTAAGTTGGTCGCTACCAATAATACCTATTATGGTAAGAAGGAAGATGCCAATGCGCACGATATCTTACTCTGTGTTAAAGATGGCGAAAAGCAATCGACGCCCATAGGACGCGGCCGCGGGTATCGTTTTGGGATGCCTAACCAGGAATATTATTTTAAGTCGGGCGAAGAGATGAAAAAACTCTTTAAGGACATTCCCGAAGCTATTTCCAATATTCAGGAAGTGGTCGATAAAGTGGAAGCCTATGAATTGGCTAGAGATGTCTTGTTGCCTGCGTTTGGAATTCCTGAGGAATTTAGACATGCCGAAGATCTTATAGATAAAGGCAAACGCGGAGAGAATGCTTATTTGCGACATATTACCTATGAAGGCGCCAAAAAACGGTATCCAGAAATTACCGAGGAGATAAAGGAGCGACTGGATTTTGAGTTGAGTGTTATTGAAAATACGGGCTATCCTGGGTATTTCTTGATTGTTGAGGATTTTATCAGGGAAGCCCGAAACATGGATGTTTCTGTAGGGCCTGGTCGTGGTTCTGCTGCAGGTTCTGTGGTAGCTTACTGCTTAAAAATTACTAATATCGATCCGCTGAAGTACAATTTGCTTTTTGAGCGTTTCTTAAATCCGGATCGAGTCAGTATGCCGGATATCGATATTGATTTTGATGATGAAGGCCGAAGCAAGGTTATGGATTATGTGATCCAAAAATATGGAAGTAGTCAGGTGGCTCAAATTATTACTTATGGCACCATGGCTGCCAAATCGTCCATTCGTGATACGGCTAGGGTTTTGGATTTGCCGCTTTTTGATGCCGACCGCATTTCAAAACTCATCCCGAATATGTCCAAATTGGGCAAAATATTTGGTTATGATGAAAAACAACTCAGTAAAGCATTCAGATCTGAAGATTTAGAAAAAGTCAATGAACTGATCAATCTTTCTGAAGGTCGTGGTTTGGAAGCTGAAACCATTAATTTGGCAAGGATTCTTGAAGGCTCCGTGAGAAATACAGGAATTCACGCCTGTGGGGTAATTATTACGCCAGATGATATTACCAAATTCGTTCCGGTGGCCACGGCAAAGGATTCTGATTTGTATGTGACTCAGTTTGATAACTCTGTGGTGGAGGATGCCGGTTTGCTGAAAATGGACTTCTTGGGATTAAAGACCTTGACCTTAATTAAGGATACGGTTAAAATTGTCAAGGCTAAACACGATATTCTACTCGATCCTGACACTTTTCCATTAGATGATGAATTGACTTATGAGTTGTTCCAAAAAGGCGAAACTGTAGGCGTGTTCCAATATGAATCTCCAGGGATGCAAAAACACCTTAAGGAATTAAAACCGACCGTTTTTGAAGATTTAATCGCAATGAACGCCTTGTATCGTCCGGGGCCAATGGAATATATTCCAAGTTTTACCAGACGTAAACACGGCGATGAAGAGATAGAATATGACCTTCCTGCGATGGAGGAATATCTAAAGGAAACTTATGGTATTACCGTTTACCAAGAGCAGGTGATGCTGCTATCGCAAAAACTGGCCGATTTTACCAAAGGTGAAGCCGACGTTTTGCGTAAGGCGATGGGTAAAAAGCAGATTTCGGTTTTGGATAAGATGAAACCGAAATTTATAGCTCAGGCTGAAGCTAATGGTCATGACGCTAAAAAACTGGAGAAAATTTGGAAAGACTGGGAAGCATTTGCGAGTTATGCGTTTAATAAATCGCATTCCACGTGTTATGCTTGGATTGCTTACCAAACGGCTTATTTAAAAGCACATTATCCGGCCGAATATATGGCTGCGGTACTCAGTAATAATATGAACGACATCAAGCAGGTCACTTTCTTTATGGAGGAATGCAAGCGGATGAAATTGAATGTGCTTGGACCAGATGTCAATGAATCTTTTTACAAGTTTTCAGTTAACAAGGATTATGCGGTCCGTTTTGGAATGGGTGCTATTAAAGGCGTGGGCCATGGCGCCGTGATGACGATTGTAGAAAACAGAAAAGATGGGGTTTACAAATCTATTTTTGATTTTACAAAGCGAATTGATTTAAGGGCGGCCAACAAAAAAGCCATTGAAAACTTGGCATTGGCTGGCGGATTTGATTGTTTTACGGATACCCACCGCGCACAATATTTTCAGGATGAAGGAGACAATATTACGTTTTTGGAAAAGGCGATACGCTATGGTAGCAAGCATCAGGAAAATGAAAACTCAGCACAAGTCAGTTTGTTTGGTGATGCCAGTGATGTTCAAATTGCTGAGCCTTTAGTGCCTCCTTGTGAGGAGTGGGGCACCATGGAAAAATTGGCTCAGGAACGTGAAGTGGTCGGGATTTATATTTCTGGACATCCACTTGATGATTTCAAGATCGAGATGAAAACGTTTTGTAACGCCACGTTGGCGCTCTTTGCACATCTTGATCCTTATGTCAATAGGGAATTGACCTTTGGCGGGGTGGTGACTGTCGTGGAGCATCGTGTGAGTAAGCAGGGGAAAGGTTGGGCCATGTTTACCATTGAAGATTATACCGATAGTTTTGAATTCCGAATTTTTGGAGAAGAATACTTGAGATTTAGACACTTTTTAGTGCAAAGTTCATTCGTGTATGTTAAAGTGTATGTCAAGGAAGGCTGGACGAATAAGGATACAGGGAAAAAAAGTGAACCACGATTGCAATTTACCAGTTTTCAATTGTTGCATGACGTCATGGAGACCTATGCGAAAAAATTATCGATTCAGTTAGAGATAAAGGATTTGAAAGAAAGTAAAATCAAGGCGCTTGATGAAATTTTAAGAATGCATGAAGGGAATCATGCGCTGAATTTTTTGGTTTATGATAATGAAGCCAAAATTAAATTGCACATGCCGAGTAGAAAGCAAAAAGTAAAGATTTCTCAGGAGTTGTTGGATGAATTGAATGGTCAGGATTTATTTTATAAGTTGAATTAAACGGTCATTGCGAGGAAGCATGACGAAGCAATCTTTTGAATTTCGAACAGAGTTGAAAATTAAGAATTAAGTGGAGAAAATTGCTTCATTCCCCTAATAATGACGACTTGTTTTGAAAAGCCAAATTTGCGCAAGGGATTATTCGTCCACTTTTATTTTATATTTGGAACTCATGAATGCTTCGCATTTGAAGTGGCAGCCTTTTTATTGCTTTTCGCAATAAAAAGATACAACGGAAAGCCCGGTTTATGCGCGCAAAAAGTTGTTATAACTATCACGAATCCAGCTATAAGCAAAACAAATGTTAACCGTATAAGGATTGGTTAATATTTTGATTATTTTTGAGCATTAAATAAAAGTGAAACAATTAAAAGTATAAAAAATATGGCATTAGAAATAACAGATGCAAACTTTGAAGAAACGGTTTTGAAAAGTGATAAGCCGGTAGTAGTAGATTTTTGGGCTGCTTGGTGTGGACCTTGTAGAATGGTAGGACCGATCATTGACCAAATTAGTGAAGAATATGCAGGTAAAGCTGTCGTTGGTAAAGTGGACGTTGATGCAAATCAAGAATTTGCTGCTAAATATGGTGTGCGTAACATCCCAACGGTATTAGTGTTCCAGAACGGAGAAGTTGTTGGAAGACAGGTTGGTGTAGCTCCTAAAAATGCTTACACTGATGCTATTGACGCCCTTTTATAGTCGTTAAATAGAGCAAGCATCTATATACTAATATCTAAAAATTCAGGATTAGGATATGATGTACTATCTGTGATCTTAAAAAAAATAGAATATTCA
Organism: Gelidibacter sp.; assembly: GCF_053579655.1. NCBI lineage: Bacteria > Pseudomonadati > Bacteroidota > Flavobacteriia > Flavobacteriales > Flavobacteriaceae > Gelidibacter > Gelidibacter sp. The sequence continues at coordinate 31,286 of NZ_JBMDWE010000038.1, forward strand.
GATAAAATGATAGAAGGTTTGCTGTAATGGTAAACCTTTTTTTATTTTAGTTAAAAATTTAGAAAATGAGCGATAAAACAAAAATACAAGATGCGATTGATCGCAAATTGATAGAAGAGCGTAAAGTGTTCCTTTGGGGACAAGTGGATGATAAATCGGCGAAACATGTCATCGATCGGTTGATGTACTTAGATGCTTTGGATATTGAGGATATTCATTTATATATCAATAGTCCTGGAGGTTATGTGACTTCTGGATTTGCGATTTATGACTGTATGAAGTCTTTGAAAAGTGACGTATCTACGATTTGTACAGGATTTGCAGCATCGATGGGTTCCATTTTGTTGTCAGCAGGAACGAAAGGCAAACGATTGATCCAACCACACGCACGCGTTATGATCCATCAGCCAAGTGGCGGTGCACGCGGACCAGCGAGTGATATTGAAATTACTGCCCAAGAAATTTTGAAAACAAAAGAATTGAGTGCACGTTTATTAGCGGTAAATTGCAATCAATCTATCGAAAAAATAATGAAGGATTTTAATCGCGACCATTGGATGGGCGCTGAGGAATCTGTGAGTTACGGCATTGTTGATAAGATTGCCCAATAGAAATAAGAATACAGTATCAAGTACTAAGTATTAAGATTGGAGCGTTCTTAGTTTCAGTCTTAATACTTAATTCTACAAGCGATTTGTGCTGAGCTTTGGTCGAAGCAAGCAGTCTTAAGGCTTAAAAAAATCGGTCTAACTAGTCTATCAAATGGATTTACAGCAAGAACTTACTAAAACGGGAGGTTTTAAAAATCTCGAACTGCTCGCCAAGCAAGTGGTTGAAGGTTTTATTGCTGGGATGCATAAGAGTCCATTTCATGGGTTTTCTGCGGAGTTTGCCGAGCATAAGATTTACAATCAAGGCGAAAGCACCAAACATATTGATTGGAAGTTGTTTGCCAAAACGGATAAGCTGTTTACCAAACGCTATGATGAGGAAACTAATTTGCGTTGCCACTTGATTATTGACAACAGCAGTTCCATGCATTATCCGGAGATGAAATCGTTTTCCATCAATAATTTGAATAAAATTGCGTTTTCAGCTTTAGCATCTGCCAGTTTGATGCACATTCTTAAAAAGCAACGTGATGCGGTAGGTTTGAGTATTTATAGCGATGCCTATGATTATTACGCGCCCGAAAAGGGAAGTGAGCGCCACCATCACATGTTATTGAGTGAATTGAGCAAAACGATCATTTCAAAGCCGGTTAACAAACAAACAGACACCTATACCTATCTGCATCAAATTGCGGAGAAGATCCATCGTAGATCTTTGATTTTCTTCTTTACGGATATGTTCCAGACCACAACGGATCAAACAAAATTATTTGAGGCGCTTCGGCATTTAAAACATAAGAAACATGAGGTGGTTTTATTTCATGTGTTTGATAAGGAAAAGGAATTGACTTTCGATTTTGACAATACACCCAAGCTTTTTGTAGATGTTGAGACTGGCGAGCACATTAATTTGTATCCAGAAACCATAAAAGAGGCTTATGAATCGGCTGTGGGATCTTATTTTGATGAATTGCGGGTTAAGTGTGGGCAATATCAAATAAAATATGTGGAAGCTGATATCACTAAGGATTTTGATAAGATCCTGACTACCTACATGGTAGAGCGTGGGAAATTTAAGTAGGGAAAATAATTTTAAAAAAAGTGCATAAAACATTTGCGATATTGAAATTGAGGTGTATATTTGCACTCGCATTGACGCAACGGTCTGGTAGTTCAGCTGGTTAGAATGCCGCCCTGTCACGGCGGAGGTCGCGGGTTCGAGTCCCGTCC
>NZ_JBMDWE010000039.1:0-32469 GCF_053579655.1 Gelidibacter sp.
ACTACAATTAATAGCAATACACAGCTACATTTATGAGTAATTTTGCTGAATGGAAAAGAACATTTTGCATCTCGACTTGGACACCTTCTTCGTTTCGTGTGAACGATTAATTGACAGTCGCCTGGTTAACAGACCGTTATTGGTTGGAGGCACGGGAGACCGAGGTGTGGTTGCGGCATGTAGTTACGAAACGCGATTGTTTGGCGTGCATTCTGGAATGTCGATGAAGGTGGCGCGTAATTTATGTCCGGAAGCTATTGTGATCCGTGGGGATGCTTCTATTTACACCAAATATTCACATTTGGTGACTGAAATCATTAAAGAAAAAGTACCTGTATTTGAAAAAGCGAGCGTTGACGAATTTTATGCAGATTTAACCGGGATGGATAAATTCCATAGCTGTTATAAATATGCTTCAGAACTTAGACAAAGCGTAATCAGGAATAGCGGATTGCCAATATCATTTGGGCTGTCAGTCAATAAGATTGTTTCTAAAGTTGCCACTGGAGAAGCAAAACCCAATAATCAGTTGAAGATAGATCCAGGTTTTGAAAAATCATTTCTTGGGCCTTTATCGATTCGGAAGATACCATCTGTGGGAGAAAAAACGTATCAGATATTACGAAATTTAGGCGTTGACAAAGTGAGCGTGGTACAACAAATGCCGATCGAAATGATGACCAGTGCTTTAGGCGCCAATGGCACCACCATTTGGAAAAGAGCTAATGGCATTGACAATCCGCCATTGGTACCGTTTCATGAGCGCAAGTCCATTTCAACGGAGCGTACTTTCAATAAAGACACTATTGATGTCAAACAGTTGCGAACCACCATTTTTGCGATGGCCGAAAATTTGGCGTTTCAGTTACGCAGAGGGAATAAAATTGCTGGGGTCATCAGTGTAAAAATTCGGTATTCTGATTTTAACACGTATAGCAAACAGGTTAAAATTCCTTATTCAAGCGCAGATCATGTCATCATTCCTAAAGTGTTGGAATTGTTTGAACAATTATATCAACGTCGCTTGTTGGTTCGCCTTGTCGGCGTGAAGATCAACGATATTGTAAGCGGCCATTATCAGATTAATTTATTTGATGATACCGAAGAAATGCTAAGTCTTTATAACGCCATGGATCATATTAGAGGCCGTTATGGCGAAGCCAGCATTATGCGCGCCTCGTCCATGGGCGCCAACTCTATTGGAAGATTTGATAATCCATTTAACGGCGAACCACCAACAGTATTAGCTCATAGAAACCAGTAATGTATCTTAATTGTCACTCATACTATTCCCTGCGATACGGTACGTTTTCCGAAATAGAACTTTTGGAACTTGCCCAAAAGAATGATCTCCAGTCTTTGGCACTGACGGACATTAACAATACATCAGCTTGCTTAAATTTCATTAGAAAAGCGAAAGATTACGATATCAAACCTCTGGTTGGCATTGACTTTAGAAATGGGAACAAGCAAGTATATGTCGGTCTTGCCAAGAACAATGAGGGATTTAAAGAACTCAATAGTTTTCTATCCCATCATTCAGAAAACAAAATCCAATTGCCTGAGCTCGCTCCTCCTTTTGAGAATTGTTATATCATTTATCCTTTTGAGCATGTTCTGCAATTAGAAAAAACCGACTTTTCAGAAAATGAATTTATTGGCGTGTCCATTGAAGAATTGCGGAAACTACGGTTCTCTAAATTGAAAAATCTTGAAAGGAAATTGGTCGTTTTGCAGACCGTGACCATAAGAGGAAAAAAGGATTTCAATGCGCACCGATTGTTGCGCGCTATTGATAAAAATACTTTGTTGAGCAAACTTGATAAATCTGAGGAATGTAAGCTTACAGATAAAATGATTTCTTTGGATGAGATCAATGAAGCCTTTGCTGATTTTCCGAATATAATTGAGAACTCGAATAGGATCTGGAATAACTGTCATATTGATTTTGGATTTGGAGAACATCGTGTTTCTCAAAACTTAAGGCTTTATACGGATTCCGTTGAAAACGATTATAAACTTCTAGAAAAACTATGTCACGATAATTTACAAAAACGTTATTCCAGTCCGGACGAGAAAGTTTTAAGCCGATTAAAAACTGAGTTGGACACTATAAAGTCTTTGGATTTCGTGGCCTTCTTTCTGATCAATTATGATATCGTTTCCTATGCCAACAGCAAAGGTTATTTCCATGTGGGGCGTGGTAGTGGTGCCAATAGCATTGTTGCGTATATCATCGGGATAACCGATGTGGACCCTATTGAGTTGGATTTATATTTTGAACGTTTTATTAATCCGTTTAGAGCCTCCCCACCCGATTTTGACATTGATTTCTCCTGGAAGGACCGAGATGATGTGACTGATTATATTTTTAGACGTTTTCCGCATACGGCGTTATTGGCCACTTACAATACTTTTAAATATAGAGCGGTGGTTCGAGAGCTGGGGAAAGTCTTTGGCTTGCCAAAAGAGGAGATTGATAAATTGAGCAAAGGGAATTATGCGATTTCTCAATTGGATGACATCTCACAGCTTGTTTTACGATACGGCAAATTGATTGAGGGATTCCCGAACCATTTGAGTGTTCACTCTGCTGGCGTGCTTATTTTAGACCGACCTGTGCATTATTACTCGGCAACCGATATGCCACCAAAAGGATTTCCAACGGTTCAATTTGATATGATTATTGCAGAGGATGTTGGTGTCTTCAAGTTTGACATTTTAGGTCAGCGGGGGTTGGCCAAGATTAAAGATGCTTTAGATATCATCGCAGAAAACAGGCCGGAAGTCCCTCCTATTGACATTACCAATGTTGAGGCTTTTAAAAAGGACAAGAATATTAACAATCTTTTGAAATCGGGAGGTGCCATTGGCGCCTATTATGTCGAATCGCCAGCCATGCGTGGATTGATGCAACAATTACAGACCCAAGATTACATAGGATTGGTGGCTGCAAGTTCCATTATTAGGCCAGGTGTTTCTGGATCGGGAATGAAAGAGGAATTCATTAAGCGCCACCGGTATCCTGAAAATAGAAAAAATGCGCATCCGATTCTGTTGCAAATTATGCCTGAGACTTATGGTGTGATGGTCTATCAAGAAGATGTGCTAAAGGTTGCCAATCAATTTGCCGATTTATCGCTTGGAGAAGCTGATGTCTTACGACGTGGGATGAGCGGTAAGTTTCGATCACGTCAAGAATTTGTTGCCGTAGAAGAAAAGTTTATTTCCAATTGCAGGAAGAAAGGGTTTACGGACGAATTGATTTTTGAAGTCTGGAATCAGATCAAGAGTTTTGCTGGCTATGCTTTTGCTAAAGGGCACTCGGCATCATATGCTGTGGAGAGTTACCAGAGTTTATATCTGAAATGTTACTTTCCTTTGGAGTTTATGACTGCCGTACTGAACAATGGCGGTGGTTTTTATAGTGTGGAACATTATTTACACGAAGCACAGAAACAAGGCGCCACAATTTGTGCACCGTGCATCAACAATAGTGATCATCCAAACAGATTGATTGGCACCTCCATTTATTTAGGTTTTGGGTACCTGAAGAATTTAGAGCATTATACCGTGCAACGACTTTTAACTGAAAGACAGTGGCATGGTGCATATAGTTCCCTGGATGATTTTATAGATCGCGTTACCATAAGCATAGAACAGCTGACAATCTTAATTCGGATAGACGCCTTCCGATTTACAAAACAGACCAAAACAGAATTGCTGTGGCAGGCCATTTTTAAACTGAATGCTGATGGTGCCAAAAGTCAGCAAGCTAAGTTGTTTAAAATCCAGCATAAGGCATTCAAGTTGCCCAAACTAAATAGTAATTGGATAGAGAATGCTTATGATGAAATGGAGCTGTTGGGCTTTCCTTTATGTAATTACTTTAATCTTGTTAATGGCGAGATGGCCAATGGAGTATTGGCGAGTCAAATGAAAAATTATATAAATAAAGAGGTTTTGATTTATGGCAGTTTGGTTACGACTAGATTCAACAAAACATCTCAGGGGAAATTAATGCGCTTGAGTACTTTTATTGATCATAATGGGGATTATTTTGATGCCGTCCATTTTACTGATGTCGTAGAGAAATACCCAGTTAATGGATTGGGGGTTTATGCTTGTTATGGCCGAATAACAGATCGGTTTGATTTTTATAGCATGAATGTGGTTTGGAGTCGTAAATCGGCTATACTTCCGGATCCTAGGAATAATTAGTCGTATTCATTTTTGATGATCCTGCTGTTAAGGTAGGTTAAAATAGTTGCCGGTAATTCCCAATACTATTAACTTTAAAATAAAAATCATGTGTTACGATATCAAAGCGACCTTAGAAACCCAATTGAAAAGGGCCAAAACAAAGGGTGATGCACAAGCCGTTGATGAAATCATGGAAACCTTAATTCCTCTGACCGATTTGCCTCTCTATCACAGTTCGGGGTTCTCGCATCCTGAATTATTGATTTATACAGAGCGCTCTCCCAATTACCCAGAAGTGGCCACCTGGGGATTGGTTCCGCAGTGGGTGAAAAATGAAGCGGATATGAAAAAGAGTTGGAACAACACTTTGAACGCCCGCGGAGAAACCATATTTGAATTAAATTCTTTTAAACGGGCTGCCAATGGAAGCCGTTGCTTGATTTATATAGACGGGTTTTATGAACATCATCATTTTGAGAAAAAGACCTATCCTTTTTATATTTACAAAAAAGATAAATCACCCATCATTTTAGCTGGACTTTTTAATGAATGGGTCAATCCTGAAACTTCAGGGAAAATGAACACTTTTTCTGTTGTAACGACCACGGGAAATCCCCTTTTAGCTAAAATCCACAATAATCCAAAACTCAAAGAGTCTAGAATGCCTGTGATTCTGCATGAGGAATTAGCAGAACAATGGTTGGCCAAATTAGAAGGCGATAAAGATCAGAAGTTTATTCAGGAGCTAATTCAGGAATATCCACAGGAAGAATTGGAAGCTCATACGGTTTCAAAATTGAGAGGTAAGGAGTATATGGGGAATGTTGAGGGGATTAGTGATCCTGTTAAGTATGCGGAATTGGTGTTTTAATGTCGGTAATTTTAAAACTTGATTTCGGGAAGCAGAACGTCTTTTTTTTAATCAGTTTTATTTTATTTTAAGGAGCATAATATTGATTAAAAAAAGCAAAAATTATAACGGATAATTTTATTCATAGTATGATTTATTTAGTGGCCTTTTACGGTCAAATATTAGAGCGGCACCAAATTTCACAGCGATAAACTTTCCATCACAAAGATTTATTAAATGCACTGACCTACCTTTCAGCCTACGTGCTATCGCCCTTGTACAGTATTAGCCATCTGCGATTTTTTCATTAATGTTTGTGGTCACTGCCGCATTTTCTGTGAGGTCGAAAGTCTTTTACTCCGATTATAAAGGTCAATAAACCACTAATTGCCCATAAAAAGGCAAGCAGAGGATGATGTCATATACCGTCCAAAACACTATCAGAATGGCGATCTGTCTTTTCGGTTGAATAGGCACTCATAATCATTGACTGAAGGAACTGGATAACGTGTAGCATTCCATGGACAAAACTCAATAGTCCTACTGAAATAAGGAAGATTAAACCTTTTTTAATTTTAAAAAGAAGTGCTTAACTCATTTTTATATTTGCACTATTATCTGTGTTATTTTCGTCTAAATATTTTCGATATGGTTTTCCCGATTTCGTCAAGTTTTTCGAGCGGCTCCATGAAAGTCGGGTTTTTAAAGTCAATTTGTGAGGTATCTGATACTCCCGATTGCATTGGATAAATCAATATATAGCTCGTCGCTTTAAAATAGTTATTGAGATAGGAAGGAATTTTTGTCATATTGTGATGGAATGATGGCTTATCCTTTCTACTTAAAATAATGATTAGATTGTCGTCCTGATGAAAATTTCTTGAAAGTATTAAGAAATCATCCCAATCATTAAAAACCTCAAATTCACAATCTATTGGATGTTTGGATTGAATTTCCTTTATAAATGATAGTGATTCTTCTGTGGCATAAAAAACAAGTTTTGCCCCTGAGTTTCTTGCTATGTTCCATACTTTTATAAGCCAAAAAGGAAATCCTATTTCTTTTTCTGCGTTTTCAGGAACAATAATAATATGTCTTTTGATGGTCCCAAAGGGCTGTGCTGGTTTGTAAATCAATGTCGTTGTGTTGCATTTTGACAAAATGCCCTCGGTTAAGTTTCCTAAAAACGAGTCAGAAATTCCTTTATTGATATGAAGTCCTAATATCAAATCTGTGATTCTATGCTCTTTAACTACACTTGTGATCCCATTCGCAATATTGAGGTCATAGCGCAGTAATTCGTGGATTAGATTATCCGTTGCCGAAGCGGCAATGGCTGCTTCATTCAATATTTTCTTCGCTTGTTTGTCAGCCAAGTGGTCCATTGTATTATTGTCCACAATGCTTAAAGCAAACAAACTGTCTTTATTCTTCTTTGATTTAATGGTAACCCCCAAATTGACGAGTTCATTTATGGTCTCTGTATTGCTAATTGGAATTAAGATTTTCTCTTGACTTTCTTCGTCATCAGCTGTAGCATCTGTACTTTCTAAGAGCGCAATATTGGTTGCTCCTTTTTGAGCCACAAACGATGCAATGGTACAGGTAAAAAGGATCATCAAAATTGTTCCGTTCAGGATACTTTCATTTAATAGCCGGATTGGCTCTCCTGTTTCAGTTTCTCCAAGAATAATGTTGAATCCCACTAAAACCGCTGCCAAAGTAGCAGCTGCTTGCGCATTACTTAACCCAAATATCAATCTTCGTTCATCAACTGAGAAGTTATAAGTCTTTTGAGTTATCCAAGCGGCCAGAAATTTAGCTGTAGTTGCCACAATAATCATTATTGTGGCGACCTTTATTGTTTCAAGGTCTTTAAAAAACGCACGGTAATCAATAAGCATTCCTACACCTATTAGAAAAAATGGAATAAAAATAGCGCTCCCCACAAATTCTATTCTATTCATCAAAGGTGAAGTCTGAGGAATCAATCGGTTAAGTGATAATCCTGATAAAAAGGCGCCAATAATAGCTTCAATTCCTGCCATTTCTGCAAGAACAGCACCTAGAAATACCATTACCAAAACAAAAATATATTGAGAAACATTATCGTCAAACCGTTTAAAAAACCAACGACCAATTATCGGAAAAAGTAACATGACTATCAATCCGAAAATGATAATAGAAACAGATAATCTTACCCAAAACTCGGTATTAACTTCTCCTGTAGTCATTCCTACAATTACGGCAAGAACCAATAGGGCTAAAGTGTCCGTAATCATTGTACCGCCTACTGTGATATTAACTGCCTGATTTTTTGCCACACCCATTTTGCTAATTAATGGATATGCAATAAGCGTATGTGAGGCAAACATACTTGCCAATAAAACGGATGTGGGCCATGAAAATTTTAAGATATAAAGACCCGTAAATATTCCCATTGTCATTGGAATAAGAAAAGTATACAAACCGAACACCACACTTTTTTTCCTGTTTTTCTTAAAGTCCGCTAAGTCAATCTCCAAACCGGCAAGGAACATAATGTATAAAAGACCTGCAGTTCCCGAAAGGATGATACTGCTATCCCTTTCCATTAGATTGACTCCATTAGGTCCAATGACTGCGCCTGCTATAATTAGTCCGAGAAGATGCGGGATTTTTATTTTGTTCAGAAGTATGGGGGCAAACAGAATAATCACCAAAATCAAAAGGAATTTCAATACTGGATTTGTTAGGGGCAATGTTGTCTCGAATATGTTCAATAATATCATTCTTTTCTTATTTTGTCTTTACTGTTTTGCGTTTCTAAGTCTTCCTCCGAACAATTGAATGGACGTCAATTGCTGCATTTACTTCTTAAAAATCAAACATATTCCTTTTCAATATAATTTCCTTTAAATAGTTATTAAAAAATACAATATCAGTCTATATTGACACCTCTTATCCACACTAGACGCCAAAAACACCACCAAATTTAAAAGCTCCCGCATTCTAGAGCGGACACGTTCACCATAGCGTTCTTAAATTTCCACGGCGTTGCCTTTTACACGTTTGGTCCTCGCATCCCATTGATCAATGCTTGCTTTTCTTTTTAAACTTAGGTTGACGCGTTTGCCTTTTACGGAAATACGAACATAAAGTTATGCTTCATTATATTTTGCAAGGGAAGCATTATCCAGAGTAGGATAGCAAATGCTTTTGAAATTGCCATAATTGTATGTCTTAACAGTTATACTTTGTTAGACAAGAGTCAAATCAACTATGCTTCAATTTTAGCAAATCGGTCAACAGTGTTGACCGCACTTTTTTTTGTTGACCACATTGTGGTCCGCACATTCCAAATATAACCAAATTAAATGAAATGTCGGAAATGAAAAAAGCTTGTAAAACCATATGATTTACAAGCTTTTGGTGCTATTTCTAATAGCTTTTAGTGACCTCGACTGGATTCAATCCCAGTCGGCAAACAGGTGTTATCATTGGGATTTACGAATCTGCTAAGCAAATGATAACCGAATAGGAAACATATTAAATGAGCGAGTTTGGTTTAAATTAGCTTTCAAAACCTGAAAGTAATTTACGAATTAATACAATTCAAACCTACTTAAATAACACCAAATCCTATGTGGTTTGCTGGAGATATTCTTTGATGAGGTCTTCATTAATTCCGCTGTATTGAGCGAATTCTTCAATGGTTATGAACTGGTGAGACGACTTGCCCAAGTAAACCCGGATTTCATTTAAAAGTCTACGACCATAGCGCTCACTTCTTCCGGTGATGCGCTGGATGTCTTTGGGGTAAACACAAACTCTTATATTCTTCATTTGATGCTCTATCCTAGCTTTATCCCTACACTATCCATACTTCATCCGTGGCTTTTGAACGGGCAGTTTAGTCGTCTTTGGCCAAAGCGGTCGGAATCGGAAGGGATGGCATGTGGTTTTTGATTTCTAATTTAAAGTTACTGTCTTTTGGCTGATAATCAAAATATTAAATGTTATGGCTAGACAAACTGGTATTATCAAATTAAAGGGCACTATCGGAGATATTTCCTTTTACAAAAGCGCAGATGGTCACATGGCGAGAGCCAAGGGTGGGATTGATGCGAGCAGAATGGCAAATGACCCTGCCTTCCAGAGAACGCGTGAAAACGGTTCGGAGTTTGGACGGGCTGGCAAAGGTGGCAAAGTGATCAGAGGGCGGTGAGGGTGCTTTTGCAGAATGCGAAAGACAAACGTGTGGTGAGCAGATTGGTGAAAGCGTTATTGGCGGTTGCAAAATCGGATCAGATTAACGAACGTGGACTGCGTACCATCGAGGACGGAAACATGAGTCTTTTATTGGGCTTTGAGTTCAACGTGAACGGAAAGCTTGGCGCCACCATGTATGCTCCATTTACGACTGCCATTAATCGGCCGTCAGGCGCGGTAATTGTTGCGGTGGATCCATTTGCACCAACGGTGCGCATTGCTGCTCCGGGAGGCACTACACATTTCAAAATTGTATCTGGTGCTGCGGAGCTTGATTTTGTGAATGAAACTTCGGTTTTTGAAAGTGATGAAACAGCCATTTTACTGTATGACAGTGCTGACACGGCTGCGATCAGCCTTGCCATGGCACTGCCGGCGAACTCTTCGCTGCCACTTATCCAAGTGGTCGGCATTGAGTTCTACCAAGAGGTAAACGGGCAAATGTATCCGCTTAAAAACGGTGCATTTAATGCGCTTTCCATCGCCACGGTAGATCACTTGTAATGAAAGTGCTGATCCAAAGAAGCTATTTTAAAGAGGGTACCAATGGTGCCCTCTTTATAAATGGTCAGTTTTTGGGATTCGCCATTGAATTGCCCTGGGTAAATAACCAACGCACCGTTTCATGTATTCCGGAAGGCGAACACACGCTGAAAGCACGTTTTTCCACCAAGTTTGGCCATCATTTGCAGGTGCTGGAGGTGAAAAACAGAAGCTTAATTCTGATCCACGCAGCAAACGACGCCAAACAGGAGCTTCAAGGCTGCATCGCTCCGGTAAGTCAGTTGACGGGAATCGGAAAGGGCACCCATTCAAAGGTACTGCATCAAAAATTAGTGTCGTTGTGCTACCAGGCATTCGACAGAAACGAACACGTCCAATTAATCATTAAATCATAGATCATGAATATTATCGAACGTTATCAAAAACCGACGCCTAAGTTTTTCAAGAAACTGCGGAATATCGGCATCGCATTGGCCACCGCTGGGGGTGCTATTTTAGCAGCACCAGTAGTGATGCCGGCCATACTTATTTCGGTTGCTACCTATTTGAAGGTGGCAGGAACTGTAGCGGTTGCGGTTAGTCAGGCAGTCACTCAAGATGGGTCCGCAAATGCTAAAAAGAAATCTACTGAATCCGATTAAAGATGTCTGAAGATGTTACACATATCCGATTCTCTGTTCTTGGTGGAGCCTTTACTTCTTTTTGGATTCATGTCAATTCAGAAGACCTCATCAAGACCGCGGTCATGGCCACCTTCGGAACTGTGGTAAGTTATGTGGTGTCATTGTTGGTCAAGTTTATTCGGAAACGGATAAAACGCCATCAAGCAAAGGATTAATAGCCTTTTAAGGAGCTTCACCCGAGGCTCCTTTTTGTTTTGACAAATTTGGGTTGTCCTCCAACTCCCCCTTGATATTTTTTTCGGAAGATAAAAAAAGAAAACCCACGGCACAGTTGGCGGGGCGATGCTGTCAAGCTTTTTCCGAAAAATCGTGCGCTTTTTAGCCACTATTTTTCGCAAAACCTATAGGCTTGAGCTTTACAGCATCTAAGCGGTGGCCGAAGGAAGCCAACTATCTTTGTTGTCTTTTTTGTTTTATTCTTATCGAAATTCTTTCCAAAATTTTATCGCCGCTCCTACTCTGCCCCTTCATATTTCTAACGCTATCAGTCTGGGAACGAACAAAAAAAAAGCCCCCTAAAAAGGGAGCTCAGAAAGACAGCACTCAAACCAAAAGATGCGCACCGTGTACTCCTTAAAGCCGACGAAGTGAACACCTACATGGAACGGACTGCCCGATGTACGTATGCCCGCCAGCAGCCACCGACTGCCTAAACGGATCCTGAATAAAAACTTAAACATAGTGCCTTGTTTACAGGACGGTGCGATTGCGGAAAGGGCTGTGGAAAAAATACTATCCTGCCAAAGGCGGATGGAGATTTTTTCCAAACAGGCGAAGCGAACCCTTGTAGCGCTCGCATCCGCATGCCTGTAACTTTGTGGTATGTATGAGTTTTTTACAGACGGATTGAAAAGACGAAGTTTCTTTAGTCTAAACTTTAATTTGAACTATGTTAGGATGTGAAATTAGTGTTAATAACGTGTGGGAAAAGAATTAAGACCGCTTCGCTGTTAGAATCAAGAACCAAGACTTGTGCAGTTATAATGTAGAACCTTTGGTCATTTGATTTTTACTTATCTGACTTTGTTGCTTCGCACTAATTCATTAAGTCTATGAATAGAATCAAGATACTTCGACAAGCTCAATAACCGCAGCTTTGCTATTAGAATCAAGAACCAAAACTTTTGACGTAAGAAACCACAGTTTAATAGAATTAAGACCACTCCGCTTTTAGAATCAACCTGCCTGCCGGCAGGCCAAATGATTTGAATATCATTCTTTATAGGATTTCACTTCCTAATAACAAATCAAGGTTTTTATAATCTTCTATACTCGTGACAGAAGTCAAGTGTGAAAAGTCAGATAACCTCTAATGAGTTTGGAAAAAACTAATAAGATTAAACAGAATTCTAAAATTTAATTTTTTTATAAAACCATAATACCGAAATATAATGAATTTGCAAAGGCAGGTAATCTAAAGGCGCGAGCCGGCTGCGAGTTGAGCGAGGGTGGTGGCTGCATAAGCCCGAAGTATGAGGGCGGCAGACGCCTACGGTTTACCGCAGGGCTGGCGCGATTTTTTTGCTTCTGCCGTGGCAAAGGCAAGGGTAGCGATTGCATCCTTCTATGCATCAGGACAAGTTCCACGTAACGTGGACAGCGCCGAAATAGAGCAATACGTTTACGTGATCGGCAATGTGGAAATGCAGATGCGAAATTTGGTGCTAACAATGATTTGACTTAACCATTAGTATTGCGGAATGAAGAAGCGATGTGACGTTGAGTGTAAAAATGAGCTACGCTTGCGCGGGTTGCCGAAGTGGCTGAAGGAAGGCATGAGGCACGAGGGCCTGAAATGAAGCGACTGCAGGCAAATGGGATGTTGCAAAAATCGTGACAGCCCGATCAGCCCGAAGCGACCCGCAGGCTCGCATAACATGAAGCAGCGGTTGTGCCCTTTTAAAATGTCGCCTGCTTTTGCAGGCTCCTTATAGGTACCTGCTTTTCGCAGGTAAGGGCTCAAAAGTAGCTGCGGGTGAGGAAGGAGAGAATGTGTGAAATAAAACAAATAAATAGTACCAAACGAGGACGTTCCGCCGCAGTGGTACTATTTATGGTGTGTGCAAGGCTTTTATGTGGATAGGAAGTGTTATTGAGATGGAAGATACTTGTATGAGTTACCCGTTTTCACGGGTACTGCGCCTTGCACTGATGTTTTATGGAACAAAATGGAACGACTGACGAACTCCTTATTACCTGCCTCTATCTTAAAATGGAATAACTTAGGTTTCAAGGTATTTTAAATCGTAGATGAGGATAGCAGTTGAAGACGGAGATCCCTGCCTGCGCAGGGACTAGATGGAACGACTGACGAACACATTATTACCTGCCCCTTCAAATTTGTTGAATTCTTATTTAATGAGTTTTTAAATTCAGTGTTGAAATAAGCATACATATGCGAGATCCCTGCCTGCGCAGGGATTCATGGAACGACTGACGAACTCCTTATTACCTGCCCACTTTCTTAAAATGGAATAAATTAGGATTGAGGGGATATTTTATTGTAAATAAGGTTATCGGTTAAAGACGGAGATTAGCTTCGCTGAATCTTCGATTTCCTGCCTGCGCAGGGATTTATGGAACGATGGACTAACTCTTCTCCTGCGAAAGTAAAAATCGAACTATAACTTAAAACAAATTTTGATTCACGATTTTATAAATTACATAGATTTAGTGGGGAACGGCAACATATAATTCCTCCTCTTTTAACTTTTAAACAATTTGATTTTTCCTTCTTCTTTTTATTTCTTTGTCTATCAAATTAAGTTCACGAGAGGTTTGATTTCCAATTGAGGTATTTTCTTCCGCTCTTCTAAATAGATAGGGAATGACTTCTCTCAATTCTCCGAAAGGAACATATTTTGTTGCATTATAATCGTTTTTAGCCAAATTATAACTGATGTGGTCACTCATTCCATAAAGCTGTCCAAACCAAATTCGATTATCATTAGTTTTCATGCCTTTTTCTATCATATCCCTCATAAGAATCTGACAACTTAGTTCGTTATGAGTTCCAATAAACAGCTCAAACAAATGTAAGCGCACCAAAGAATAAGAAACAGCCGTATTATAATTTAAATCAGTACTCGCTTTATCTTGACATATAGGACTCTTATATCCTTTTAGTTCCGCGCGTTCGCGTTCCATTTCCATATATGCACCTCTGACAAATTTGATACCTATCTTAATGCCGTGTTGAATACCAAGATTATTTAAATGTTCTAAGTATGTAAGCCTATCCAAGCGATACATCTGAAGTGTTGTAAAAACCACAGTTCGTATTTTATTATACTTTACCATCATATCTTCAACCAACTGGTCAACAGCACCCTGCAACCACGACTCCTCTGCATCAATCATAATTTTGAGATTGTCAGTTGCTGCCACTGAACTACATATGAGATTGAATCGTTCGACGATTTTTTCCCATTCTTTCTGTTCACTCTCAGTTAGCTCAACATTTGAAGTCACTTTCTCATAGATCGCACTTCTTCCTAATCCAGTTGGTTTAAAAACCAAAAAAGGTGTTTTTATTGAATGTTTGGCGTAATCGCAAACCCTGGAAAGAGTATTTACCGTATTTTCAAAAAAACGCTCATCCCCCTTACCTTCCACAGAGTAGTCTAAAATAGAATATACGCCTCCATTGTCATATAAAGTATTAATGGTAGATTCAGTCTGAGCGATAGTTTCACCACCACAAAACTGTTTAAAAACGGTATGTTTCAATATGGGTGAAATAGGAAAGTGAATATGCAATAATAGATTCGTTATTGGCTTCGCGATTTTTATAAGCCATTCAAAACTAATTATAGAGAAAAGAATCTTTGCTTTTCTAAGTTGTCTGTTTGATTTATTCGAGAAAGCAATTTCTGTGTTCTCAAAGTCAAGCACATCTTTCATTACAATAGGTGTAAAAATTATTAATAATAGTTTATACGATACTTTGTAAGCCGAACTGATGAATTTAAAAATACTTTGCAGCTCTTTGGTAAAAAACAATAATCTTTATCTCATCATCTCTTTCTTCATTTCATCCACTTCATCAAACTCAGCGTCAATAATTAAGTTTGGTTTATATGTAAATCTTGAAACAACAATATGCGTTATAAACGATAAAGAAAACCCAGGAATTAACTCATACCATTCTTTGAAAGGATGGTCGAAATAAATCCAAATCAAAACCGTTAGGCCACCAACTAACATTCCAGAAAGTGCTCCGGTCTTACTTGATTTCTTGTACAAGAGCGAAAGAAGTATTAATGGGCCAAAAGCAGCTCCAAAACCAGCCCAGGCGTTTCCAACTAGGTTCAATATACTATCACGGGGCTGTAGAGACAACGCCAAGGCAACGGCAGCCACGATCAATACCGAAACCCGACTAGCAATTAATAAATTTTTAGGAGTCGCTTTAGGCTTTATAAAAGCTTTATAAACATCTTCCGTTAAGGAACTAGACGTCACCAAAAGTTGAGATGAAATGGTACTCATTACGGCTGCCAAAATTGCGGACAGAAGAAACCCACCTACAAGTGGATGAAATAAACCTCTTGCAAAATAGATGAAAATAGTTTCTGCTTCTCGATTGGAGGCGTCAAAAACCTGCATTGTAGAATTATCAAACTTGATTAAATAAGCAATGCCAATTAATCCAATGCTCAAAGCTCCAAGTACGGTTAAAATCATCCAAGAAATACCAATATTTTTGGCTTTGATCAAATCCTTGGGTTTATCAATGGCCATGAAACGAACCAAAATATGAGGTTGACCAAAATAACCTAACCCCCAAGCTAAGAGCGAGAGTATTCCAACAGCGGTGGTGCCTTTAAACAGACTTAAATAATGGTCTCCTTTACTGTGGATTATAGATAGTGTATCCGCTGTGCCACCAATTTCAAAAATGGCAACAGTTGGCACAATCAACAAGGCTATAACCATAATAGTTCCCTGAATGAAATCTGTTAAACTTACGGCTAAGAAACCTCCTATAAAGGTATAGAGTACAACGACCAAACTTGTAACCAAAACACCCGTCAAATATTCCATCCCAAATGCAGATTCAAATAATTTCCCACCAGAAACCATTCCTGCAGAGGTATAAAGTGTGAAAAATATCAAAATAAAAATCGAAGAAGTGATTTTTAAAATATGCTGTTTGTCTTTGTATCGATTCTCAAAAAATACAGGGAGTGTAATGGCATTTTGTGCCACTTCCGTATAAATTCGAAGTCGAGGCGCTACCAAAACATAGTTTAGATAAGCACCAATAGTCAGACCTATTGCTATCCAAGCACTTGACAAGCCTGTAAAGTACATCGCACCAGGCAACCCCATCAAAAGCCATCCGCTCATATCTGCAGCGCCTGCAGAAAGTGCAGTTACCATTGGGCCTAATTTCCGTCCACCTATTAAAAAATCCTCTGACGTTGAAGTGGATTTTCGATAGGAATAAAATCCAATGACAATCATTAATACCATATATAGCCCAATGGAAATGGCTTCGTAAAACTGCATAGTCTATTATTTAGTTGGTTTGTTAGTCTATTTATTTTTTTAATTTGCTCTTCTAAATTGCTTCTAATTTTAAAAATTCATTCCCGCAATTAAAATTAGATGATGTTAAAGTTTCTAAATCCATCATTGATTGGAATTTTTATTTATTCAAATTACTATTAATTCAGTCTATAAAAAAAGCTTCAACAACGCACTAACGGAACCATCGTACAGATTGACCTATGAATCTCTACACGAACTTTGAGAGAGACATCCCTAGTATCTAAGTAATTTAGATCCCGTTTGTCATTGGTTTTTTATTGAGATTTCGACTCCAGTTCCTATTTGGAATTTTATGCTAAAAACCAAAATATAATTAAAGTATAAAATCCTTGTTAGTATACTCTATTTAAGAGACCAACATTAATAAAATTGGGATTGCCTTATTAATTCTTAGGCAGTCCTGGTTGAGTTATCTTATAGCCTTTACTTTCTTTATCTTTTTTCACCATTTCTTTGACGTCAGATAACAGTTTTTTAGCATCATAAATAATCCCATCCTTAATGGTATATTTTACACCGCCAACGCGAACAACCTCATTGCTTTCAGTAATTTTTATCGCACCAGTTCCGTAAAGGGTTTGAAAATTTTCTAAGGGATTTTCTTCTACAATGACAAAATCTGCTAATTTACCCACTTCAACAGATCCAATTTCTTTTTCCATTCCTAAAGCTTCAGCACCATTTAGTGTTGCTGCTTTTATGACCTCAAGTGGATGGAACCCTGCTTCACGTAAAAGCTCCATTTCGCGAGGGTAAGAAAACCCATAAAGTTCATAAATGAACCCAGCATCAGTTCCTACGGTTACTCTTCCTCCTCTATTTTTATAATCATTAATAAAATTCATCCACAGCCTGTAATTGTTTTTCCATTCAATCTCCTGCTCTGTTCCCCAGCTGAGCCAATACGATCCATGAGACTCGCGACTAGGGGCATAAAATTCCCATAAGCTTGGAAGGGTATATTCTTGATGCCATTCAACAAGACGTGCTCGTGTTAAATCTCTATTAGCTTCATATATAACAAAGGTTGGGGTTAATGTAAAATCAAGGGATAAGAGTTCATCCATAACATCGTTCCATTTTTTGCTATTCGGTGCCGCGGCTTGTTTCCATAATTGACCAGCTTCCCCGAAACGATCTTGCTCATTTTGATAATTGTAATCCAAGGAATAATTTTGAACTGTTCTATCTTCAAACAACGCCTCGGGCAAACCGTACCAGTGTTCCATTGAAGTAAGACCTGATCGCGCACTGTGCAAGACATTCCAGCTCCCTACATAAACTTGTGAATGATGCATTTTTGAGCGTAAACCTAATTTTTTATTTTCATCTAATGCCGCAGCCATTACCACAGGACTAGCTCCAAAGAACTTAATTCCATCGGCACCAAGTTTTGCGTTGTTCCGCACCCATTCTCTTGCTTGCTCATCCGAAGCAATAGGGTTTTTACTATTTTGCCCGAACGAAGTGTAAGCTTTAATTCTAGGTGCAGTTATTTCGTTTTTATCACTTCTTCTTTTTTCATCAAGTGTCCAAGCGATACCATTACCGCTACTTGGATCGACAATAGTGGTAATACCGTGTCCCATCCATAATTTATACACATATTCTGCCGGTGTGCCTTGAGATTTCCCCCCTATGTGCGCGTGACTGTCCACAAAACCAGGCATAATGTACATTCCTTCAGCGTTTAATTCTTTACCTCCAGCTTTTAAAACTGGTCTTCTACTTTGATTAATGGGTACTCCAGGATATCCAACAACTCGAACATCTACAATACGGTTGTTTTCTACAACAATATCTACTGGTCCCATTGGAGGTGCTAGCGTACCATTTATTAGCGTAGCCCCTCGAATTATTAATTGTGACCAAGGACCATCACCTTCCTTTCGATCAGGTGCCTTTAAGATTTGTGCCTGCAAACTCATGCATAAGAGAAAGCAAATGGAAATAAATAATTTATTTTTTAAATTTTTCATAGGAAATTATAATTAGGATAAATTTAATTTAGCACTATTATGATTTGAATAAAAATGTTGATCAACAATTATCTTTTGTACTCTGCAGCTTGTCCATCTTTAGGGGTTGATTTCACAAGAAACTCTCTTATATGCTCATTTGAACTCGCCAAATCCTCACTTCGTAAATACATCATATGACCGCTTCTATAGCCTTCCCAACTCATTCGATCACGAAGTTTTCCACTCGTATCCATTTGCCATTGATTATACTTTGAATTGAAATAATCTGTTCCACCATCATAATAACCCGCTTGCACCAAAACATGCAAATATGGATTTTGTGCCATGGCCTGACGTAGGTCAAAACCTGTGGTGTTATTGCTACTATCCCAAGGATGTACCGGACCGAACATATTATATTTCAAATCGGTTTCATATTTTAGGTGATTTTTTATATAGTAGTTGATTGCAGGTGTAAATGAATGAAGCCATGATGTTAATTCTGCGGAGTAATCAGGTTTTTCACCAGCTACCATTTTGTCTATGCCTAAATATCTAGAATCTAATCGGCCAATATTGAAACCTTCGTCTCTCAGTAGTTCTTTCCAAAAGAAGCCCTTTGGAATTCTCAAATCGTGTTCCATAACAACTTTTTCAGATAATCCCGAGTATCTTGCAATACGAGCGGCAGCTTTCATTTTTTCGGCTTCGGGTAAAAAGCCTCCCTTTGCCATGATTGGGATCAATTCATTAACCGTGTATTCTTCCACTTCAACTAACATATTTGTAAGATCTTTAGACTGTAAGTCGGACGGTAATTTTTTATGATACCACGCAGTCGCAGCGTAATACGGAAGCAAATTAGCCGCTTCCACTGCAGTACCTCGTTCGATTCCTAAGCCAGTAGGCGACACTAAAATCACCCCATTTAAATACATCCAATGGCGATTTTGAAGTTCTAAAGAAAGTCCTGAAACCCGTGGCGCACCATAGCTTTCACCGATAAGATACTTAGGTGATTCCCAACGGTTTTGACGGGTCACAAAAGTATTGATCCAACTGGCCAAATACTTTATATCAGCATTAACACCAAAAAATGTTTTTCTCTTCTCGTCCTCATCCATAGTGTCAATGGCCCTAGAATAACCCGTATTTACTGGATTTATATAAACGATGTCTGCCACATCCAGTATAGAATGCACGTTGTCCTTAATGCCATAAGGTTGCACAGGATATCCTTCATCATCAATTTTTAGAATTTTTGGTCCAGTGTATGCTATATGCATCCACACTGATGCCGAACCAGGTCCACCGTTTAACGAAATTATAAGCGGTCTTTTTGCTCTATTACTTACACCTAATCTCTCATAATAGGTAAAATATAAACCCGCTATAATCTTACCTTTTTCATCCCATACAGGTTGTTTTCCTGTAGTAGCTGAATATTTCACGGATACCCCTTTTATTGTAACCTCACCTTTAGTTGTTACTGTAGAATCCATTGAGGTATTTAATTGTTGTGCGTTTAAGCTTAGGGAACAAAGCATCCAAACAATTGCAATTGCATAAATTTTATTCATTATCATTTTTTTTATTCTTTTAATAAATTGTTTTTCTAATTACCATGCGCTCATGGAAGCAATCTGTAGTCTATACTTTGTCTACGTTATTTTCTAATGTATTCAGCCGGTTGATTTTCCTTTGGAATAGATTTTTTGATGAACTCCCTGATATGTTCGTTTGAGGAAATTATATCTTCTGATCTTAGGTACATCATGTGCCCACTTCTATAACCCTTCCAGCTCATACGATCCCGCAATTTCCCACTCGTATCCATTTGCCAAAGATTATACTTAGAATTGTAATAATCCGTAGCGCCATCATAATAACCGGCCTGTACCAGAACATGTAGATACGGATTTTGTGCCATAGCTTGACGAAGATTCTCACCTGTATTATTATCGCTTCTATCCCAAGGACGCGCTTGACCACCAATAAAATATCTTAAGTCTGTATTATAATTAAGATGGTTTTTAAAATAATAATTTATGGCAGGCGTAAAAGAATGTTCCCACGATTTCATTTCAGGTGAGTAATCAGGACGGTCGCCTGCGTTCATCTTATCTATGCCAAGGTACCGAGAGTCCAATCTTCCAATCGTGAAGCCTTCATCTCGTAATAAATCTTTCCAAAAAAAAGCTTTTGGCACTCTAAGATCATGTTCCATAATCACTTTTTCAGAAAGACCCATATATCGAGACAGTTCCCCAGCGGTCTTTCGCTTTTCAATATCCGATAGAAATCCACCCTTAGCCATTACAGGAATTAATTTATTTACTGTATAACTTTCAACTTCAGTTAGAACATCAGTTAAATCTCTGCCCTGTAAATCAGCAGGAAGTTTTTTATGAAACCATGCGGCGGCGGCATAATATGGAACGAGGTTGGCCGGCTCAATTGCTGTACCTCGCTCAATACCGAGATCTGTTGGAGACACCAAAATGACACCATTCAAGTACATCCAGTGACGGTTTTGAAGTTCTAAAGAAAGTCCAGAAACCCTCGGCGTTCCATAACTTTCGCCAATTAAATATTTAGGGGATTCCCAGCGATTCTTCCTTGTTACAAAAGTATTTATCCAACCAGCAAGATATTTTATATCCGCATTCACTCCGAAGAAAGTTTTTGCAACTTCGTCATCACTCATACTATCAATGGCTCTTGAAAACCCAGTATTTACTGGTTCTATATAAACTATATCTGCTACATCCAAAATGGAGTTCGGATTTTCTTCAACCCCATACGGTTGTATAGGATACCCTTCGTCATCAAGTTTTAATTTGTACGGTCCAGTATAACCTAAATGCATCCAAACTGAAGCCGCACCTGGACCACCATTAAACGAGAAAAATAGCGGTCTTTTTGAACGATCCTTTACATCTGCTCTTTCATAATAGGTATAATAAAGACCCGCTATTACTTTGCCCTTGTCATCCCAAACTGGTTGTTTTCCAGCGGTAGCTTTATATTTAACAAGAGACCCTTTAATGGTAACTTGACCCGAGGTGACCACCATGGAATCCATACTCTTATTGAGCTGCTGAGCATTTAATGAAGAACAAAAAAGGATGAATACAATGGTGCTGAGATAAATATTTTTCATGTCCTAGTTTTTTAAGTATATATTTGTTTAGTTGATTTTAAAGTTGTCG
Organism: Gelidibacter sp.; assembly: GCF_053579655.1. NCBI lineage: Bacteria > Pseudomonadati > Bacteroidota > Flavobacteriia > Flavobacteriales > Flavobacteriaceae > Gelidibacter > Gelidibacter sp. Next base: position 21,221 of record NZ_JBMDWE010000039.1, read on the forward strand.
CAACCTCTTTGAAAATCAATTTTTTAAGGTCTTTAGAAAACGTTAAATTGTTTTTGTCAAATTCCTTCCTTTCGTTTATATAAACTCTGATTTGGCCAAATAAGGCTATAACGAAAGAACAGAGAAGTAGCTAATCTTCTATATTGAATTTCTAATATATTATAGTTACGAATTCTCTTTAAATGAATATTAACAAAAGTTTTACAAAACATTTTAAAGTGTTGTTAAGCATTCTTTAGGTCGGTTGAACTATCTATTGATTATTTAATTTTGTAAGGTTTAAATTCTATTTAGATTAAGGAGGCATTTTGAATATACATTTTTGGTTTAAAGGTCGTTTTTCAAAAATTTAGCTATATGAGCGGTATTAGAAATTTGTTTTGCTTTTACCGCTCAATGGCTAATTAAAATATGACATGTAACATTTAGGAAAACATCCTCTATATTTTACGTTTTGAAAAAACATTTATGGTCTTTAGTTGAATCTAGTATTTGTCCCAAAAAAGTTTTGTAGTCAATAAATCCCCACCGACAGCCGCAGCTGCAGCTTCATAATTACTTCTGTTTAGAGTTTGCTCAGATATAGGATAAATAAGACGCACCGGCACGGAGTTGACATATGACCCGGTTGGTGCTGAAAGTTGTGGATAATCCAATCGTCTATATTCTGTCCATGCTTCTAAACCTTGATTATACAAGGCCACCCATTTTTGCATTCCAATTTTCTCCTTCCAGTTGCCCGAAGCAGTAGAATATGCTACTTCCGGTTGTAATAAGTAAGCTTCTACTCCATCCACTTGGTAGTATTCAAATGATGCTTTAATAGCATTATTATAATGTAATTCAGCATTTACGACACCCCCAATATTACGTTCTGCTGCTTCCGCAAGAAGAAACTCTACAGTAGAATAATCAATAAATATGACGGCAGTGTTAGGCTGGTAGAATAATGTACCCATCTCAGAATAACTATCATAATTTACAACTATCCCAGACGGAGCACCAATGAAATCGCCATTTACAGATTTAAAATACACGCTTCTACGTGGATCATCAAGATTGTTCATATAATCAATAAACGGTTTAGAGCCAACAAAATCTTTTCTATTTCCAACGGCTAAATCAAGATATAGCGCGGTAGTGTTTGGCTGGGCATCTAAGTGATTTACCGTAGCATTATCTGCATTAGAAGTGAACACTCCCGGAAGTGCAGCAATAATATTCGTTTCTGCTACTTGCGGATTACTATCCACAATACGCATCGCCATAAGTAATTGCAATGACCTTCCAAATTTTTTCCAAAGTTCAGTATTTCCGCCATACATGAGATCATCACTCCAACTGGCCCCTGAATCATCCATATTGTCTAAAGCTATATTAAGCTTTGCTAATAAATCAAGATAAATAGTTTCAGCATCATCGTAAGCAGGGGAAATATTATTTACGTCCAAAGCTTCTGAATAAGGAATATTGCCAAAAGACTCAACAAGCTTGCTATAGGAATAAACTCTTAATATCTCAAGAATGGACAGTTGATTTTGAAGTGCGACAGTGTTCATTGGGGTTTGCACCGTATTTTCAATTACCTCCTTGCTCTCTTGCAAGTTAATTAAAACTCCTAAGTAGACATTTGTCCAATTAAAATTGGAAAAATAAGTAGTGCCTTCATTGTAAGTTACCGATGAGATCTGTTGTGACCATAACCGTGAAAGGGTATACGGGCTACCATTTGATCCATATGTAAGATCACTTTCTAAATCGGACATGTTTTTTAAAGCGAAGTTAAAAAACGTTTCAGCCGGCGCTGAGGTCGCATTTTTTTCATCGATGTTTAAGTTCTCTAAATCATTAGAGCAACTAAAGAATAAAAATGTGATGTATATAAGAAAATACTTTTTCATGATAGTCGAGTTTTATTAAAATTGTATTTGCATATTTAAACCTAAATTTCGTGTTGAAGGTAAGACCCCCTCTTGATATCCTTGGATATTCCCTGAACTTAAATTAGCCTCAGGATCTGAGAAAGGTAAATTTTTGTGAATGATCCAGAGATTTGAGCCCACTAAACTTAATTTCATAGCCTCCACTTTTATTTTATCAAGAAGACTTACTTTTGGAAAAGAATACGTAAGAGACACTTCTCTTAATTTAATATATGAAGCATCATAAATAAAATGTGCCGAAGGCGCTTTTACACTTCCTGTAGCGTTATTGTATGTATCCATTGCTGTACGCACCATATTTGGCTGTCCATCAGGAGCTACTCCATCTAAAATAATACCTCCCCCATTTGCTATTGAATTACGCATTGGGTTGCCAAGATCATTTAATCCTACTGAATAGTTATAAAGACCAGATCTATTTCCAACGGCGATATCACGTGAATAGAGATCACCGCCTATCTGCATATCAATTAAAAAGTTCAGATCAAAATTTTTGTATTTTAAAGAGTTGGTGATTCCACCATTCCAGTCAGGAGTCACATTTCCAATCACATTGTTTGAAGTCGTTGTACGCATAAACTCTCCATTGCTTTGGTTTATGACGCGTTTTCCATCAAGATAAATATAATCGGTACCCTGAATTGTTCCGTAAGGTTCTCCAAGTGTTGCATTTATTGTTACTCCAGAAAGACTTCCCAACTGTAGATTCGATGCCCCTTCAAATAAGGAAATTACTTTACTTTTATTAGTAGCCCAGTTAACACTTACCTCCCAATTAAAATCTTCATTTTTTATGACCGAACCCGATAGGGCTAACTCCACCCCCTTATTTTCTATTTCTCCAGCATTAACAAATTTTGATGAATATCCTGTTGTGGTTGATATGGCAACTGGTATAATTTGATCCTTGGTATTGGTTTTATAAACCGACATATCCATTTTTAACCTACTATTAAAGAAACGCATTTCTAATCCTAATTCGCTACTTGCAGTACTTTCGGGTAAAAGTTCAGAATTATTCTTAGTGCTGTTCACCCCATATAAAGGAATTGAACCAAATGGTGTAGGTTTGGTCAAGACATCCTTAAGGCTATTAGGTGGCGCTGAACTTCCCACTTCTGCATAATTTAATCTCAGTTTACCAAATGTCAATATATCACTATCAATTAAATTTGAAAATATAAAACTTGTAGAAATAGATGGATAAAAATAAGTACTATTCTCTTTAGGCAAGGTAGAGGAATGATCAAATCTTCCTGTTAAATCTAAATATATTAAATTGTCATATCCAAAAGAAACCAAACCATAAAGTCCGTCAACACCTACTTTTTCAAGCACTTCAATAGGAGCGTTAGGTATATTTACAGAGTTTGAGAGCGAATAAAGTCCCGCTAGCACCAATCCTCCATTAGTCACAGCGTTTATTGAACTAAATTCATTTCTTCTTATATTAGTTCCAACAACCCCACTAATATTTAATTTTTCAGTAACATGCTTATTAAAGTTTAACATTAGATCATAATTCATTTCTCTGAAATTTATATTTTTTCTCTCGTACTTACCTTCTCTACCTCGTGTACCGGTATTAGCTCTTTCCTCTTGTAGAAAGGAATACGTATCTAAAGAAACGCGACCTTCAAGATTAATCCAATCATTTACTTTATAATTTAAAGAAGCATTCCCAAATATTCTGCTTCGTGTATCGTTTTGGTAATTCTCATAAAGAACCCAGTATGGATTATCAATAGTTCCACCCATAAAAGGAGTTATATTGTTTCCTGTACTAAAATATGCATCCTTCAATTCTTTAATGCCCACGTTCATCGCCCAATATTTACGCATAGTGGCTACAACATTTCCTCCATTTCCAAAAGCAGATTCATTACCTGTACGATTACGACCTATCGCATCCGTTTTTATATAATTTGCACTTGCCGATGCTTTTAATCTTTCATTCAAATCAAAACCAGTACTTACTGAAACATTATTTCGTGATAGGCTACTGTTTGGTACAATACCCTCTTGTTCGAAGTTTGTATATGAAATTCTATAATTAGCTTTTTGACCACCTCCAGATAGGGAAAGGCTATTAACAAACGTCACTGGAGTTTCAAAGAAACTAATTAATTTTTCTTTGGGAGCTTCCCATGGTGTAGGTTGTAAATAATAAGGAGACTCAGGATAAAAAGAATCCCACTGGTAAACCATCAAATTGGAATCGAAAGGAGCGCCGTAAGAACCATAGGCAGTAGAAGGTGATACAAGATCGAGCGTGCCGTCGCCATTTACATCTTGTCGGTTAAAATACTCATTACGATTTGGACCATAAATCGCTCCATAACCTGTACCATACTCATACTGAAATTTCGGCCAAGTAGATTTGTCAATAAATCCGATCGTAACACCAGAATTAATGGTGATTGTAGTTTTATCTTTTGCACCTGCTCCTGATTTTGTGGTAATAATCACAGCACCATTTGTTGCTCTAGACCCATATAATGCAGTAGCTGCAGCACCTTTTAGGACGTTAATCGACGCAATATCTTCAGGATTAATATCTGACGCTAAATTACCATAATCGAAGCCACCGCCAGCATTTTGCTGATCGGAAGTATTGAAATTAGAGTTACTAACTGGGACCCCATCAATAACAAATAAGGCTTGATTATCACCTGTTAGAGACGTACTTCCCCTAATAATAACGTTACTTGAACCTCCTAAGTTAGTATTATTCTTAATTTGAACTCCTGATACTTTTCCAGAAAGTGCATTTACAACGTTATCTGTAGGTACCCTATTGACATCATCTCCACTTACTTCTTGAGTAGCATACCCGAGCGATTTTTTCTCTCTAGAAATCCCCAATGCAGTTACAACAACTTCGTCTAATAAAGCTGCATCCTCTTCAAGGGTGACGCTAATGATGGCTTGATCGGTTACCTTAATTTCTTTCGATTTAAAACCCACATATGAAAAAACTAAAACCGCATTTGGAGGAACCGTAATGGAATAATTACCATCAAAATCCGTTTGCACCCCATTAGCGGTACCTTTTTCTATTATATTTGCTCCAATCATAGGCATACCCTGAGCATCCGAAACAATTCCTTTCACCTGTTGTTGTAGATCTTTTTTGTAATCCTCATTACTATTAAAGGTTGTAGAATATGCCGGTTCTTTGGTTTTTGTCACTCTTTCAAGAATTACCTGTCGACCTTTAACTTGGTACTTAATTTCTGTATCACTGAAAATTACATCAAGAACTTCTTTAATATCTTTATTATTTAATTTCAAAGTAATTTTCCTTTCATTGTCAATCTGCTTGCTTTCGAATAAAAACCTATAGTCAGAAATTGATTCAATTTCTTCAAAAATTTTTATAAGACTGGCTTGATGAATATTTAAGCTCATCTTCTGGTCATCAGAATAAGAAAATGAATTTGCTTGAATTTTCAAAAACGAAACAATTAAAAAAAGTAAAGTTAATTTTAATTTTAGGTAAGTGTGGGAGATTAAAAACAGCGAACTACCTCTTTTATTTTTTTTCATAATTTATTTTGATTTTAATTGGTTTTCAATACAATTCCTAGGTCTTGATTAAGTTTTTGCTGAATGCTTCAACAATTATCTGTAGTGATCTTATACCTTTCTAAATATTCTTGTTCAATCTCATAGGCTTTCCTTTAGGTATTTGTTAATAAATTAAAATGTGATTATTAGTAATTTCATAATGAAAAGGATACAACTCTGATATGTATTTCAATACATCTTCAATGCTCTCAATATTTTCACTAAAACTGGCATTGAAAACTTTCTTAGAAAGCGATGAGTTATTATTTTTTATTTCTACATTATATTTACGCTCTAGCTTTTTTTCCATATTTTCAAAAGGTGTATTTCTAAAGACCAACTCTCCTTTCATCCAACTTATATAGTTTTCTACGTCTACATTTTCCATTTTGGTTTGATGACCATTCTTATCCCAAGAACCTTTTGTTCCGGGCGTCAGAGTTATAACATCTTCGGGAAAATAAGAGTTACTCATATTTATTGAACCTTCTACTAACACCGCATTGATTTCTAGATCCTCAATATAAGTAGACACAGTAAATTTGGTTCCAAGCACTTCTATGGAAACTGCATCCGCATTGACAATAAAAGGATGTCTTTTATCTTTTGAAACATCAAAATATGCTTCTCCTTCAATAAACACCTCTCTCGGTTGTCCTTCTAAGAATTGGACGGGATATCTCATTTTACTTCCTGAATTTAGATGTACGACGGTACCATCCGATAATTCAATATCAATTATTTTTCCATATGGAATAACAACCTCATGGAAGATAAGTTGGTCAATTCCCGTATGTGAATTATATTTGATACTACTTCCAATATGATGAGCAACAATTTCACCTGAAACAACAATATTCTCATTACCACCTTGAGCCAAAATTTTAATTTGATCATTCCCTAGCAATAATTTAATATTATCCTTTTCAGAAACATGGTATTCAACCTCAACATTATTCTTATTTTGAATACCATAAACCAAAGCAAAAAGCCCAACAATTAATGCAGCGTAGCGCATTACGGATTTCCAAAGTGGAGTCACTGTCTTAGGCTTTATTAATCGATTCTCTAACAATTCCCACTCAGCCTCACTGTCTATATCTTTAAGAAAGTTTAAGCTTTCATTAACTGAGCCTTCTAAAATAATTGTCTCAATAAGTTGTCTTTCATCTTTGGTTAAATGACACAATAGCTCAGGGGTTATTTTTCCGGTGGCCGCTATAATTTCTAAGACTGACTTTAAGCTTGATTTTGATTTCATAAATAGATTCTTCTATTAATATGTTATGAAAAAGTTAAAATAGGGTGACAACTATTTCACCTTTTTTATTTCTTTAGTTATTTCTTTATGACTTAAAATCTAATTCTATTAAATCTTACTCACGATTCACATGCTCAAAGCACTGTTATTCACTCACCTAATTCACATTAAATTTAAACTGTATGTGATCTTAAGTTCTCATGTTATTACAATTAACTTTATGTCTCTCAGTCATTAAAAAAACACTTATAAACACATTTATTTTAGGAAAATTCATTCTCTAAAGCTCTTATAAGTTTAAAATACAAGTTTCTTCAATTAATCAGATGCAGTAAAGGGCAGGATAAAACGTTAACCAATATCGAAATTCGACTTATAGACCAAAATAGCCCAACCAGAATAGACTTTAGCTCTTCAACACACCTGCAAAGAACGAAGCCATACTACCTTAATATAATTTATCTTCGCCACTTCAGCTTGTCATTCAGATTATATAAAAGGAGCATTATCACTAATTGCAACATCCCCATCATACCTATTATCTCAAAAACACTTAATAAGATTAATCAACCCTGATGTCATTTCATTGCACAAATTGACCCTATTTTCTTCCCTTTGTGCAAATTATTTTCTCCTCCAATGTCCCATTGCAATGGATTATTGCCTACATTGGATTTGCAACTAGTCAATGGGACCACTCATGAATACAGTATGATATTAACCAATGCATCTTCATGCATTGGTTAATTCAATTATTTTGACCAACTTATTTACATTTCAGTACAAAGATTTCCATTGTAAACATGTATGAAAATTCTAAAAGAAAATTGTTCTCTTTTGTTAAGTTAATTCTTCCCCAGTTCTTCTTTTTGTTTTATGACCATAAGCTCTACATCGTGTAATAACTTTTTGGCGTCATACATAATACCATCTTTGATTGTATACAGCACCCCACCAACTCTTTCTGGTTTTCCGATTTCGTCATTGAGACGTACAGCACCGGTGCCATAAAGCACCTTCATGTTTTGTAAGGGATTTTCATCAAGAATTATAATATCAGCCAATAAGCCCGGCCTTATCACACCAAATTCAATCTCCTTTTTTAAAGGTTTGAAAATTTCTTCTGCGCCATGCATGGTTGCGGCTCGTATAACCTCAAGCGGATGAAAACCGGCTTCTTGCAGCATTTCGAGTTCTAAAATGGTTCCAAAACCATATAATTGATAAATAAATCCAGAATCTGAACCTACCGTTACTTTACCACCTCTATTTTTATACTCGTTTAAAAACTGCATCCACACCTGATAGTATTTTTTCCAAGCCACTTCGTCTTCAGTAGTCCAATCAAACCAATAAGCACCGTGATTCAAACGACTAGGTTCGAAAAAATCCATTTGGGATGGCAAAGTGTATTTAGCATGCCAATCAGCATTACGCGCTGCCATTACATCTCTTCCCGCAGAATAAATAGTCATAGTTGGATTAATGTAAAAATCCAAATCTAAAAACTCATCGAGAAGTGCGTTCCACTTTTCACCACCTGGCTTTACCAAGTTCCATTGTCTAGCAACCTGCCCAAACCTGTGCTGTTCATCCCCATAATTAATATCAATAGGCCATGGTTGCACGTCGTTGTTTTCATACATAGACTCAAAGAGACCATAGAAATGAGTCATACTGGTAAGGCCTAATCTAGCTGCATCCAAAGCATTCATTTGTGCTACACCGCTTTGTCCAAGATGTGCAGTGCTACCCATACCTAGACTATTTGCTTCATCGAGCAAAGCTTTCATAATCTGTGGACGATAAGAACCCATTTTCAGTCCATCTACCCCCTTTTTCTTAGCATACTGAACCCATTCTCTAGCATCAGCAGAAGTCAGTATCTTCCGTCCCTCCCATTCTTTTCCACTTCCAGGACGGTGAAATGAGATGATTCTTGGTGCAACAATTTGATTCTTTGCACTTCTTGAGCGCTCAACTAAAGACCACTCCAATTCTCCTGTAGGCACACCTCTAACTGTAGTAATACCATTAGCAAGCCATAGCTTATAGATGTATTCTGCTTCAGGAGCTTTTGGTACACCGCCCGTATGAACATGCAAATCCACAATCCCTGGCATAATATATTTGCCATGGGCATCTATTTCTTTAGTGTTCCCACTTCTTAGCTTCGGTCTTTTTGATTCATTAATTTCTATTTTTGGAACGCCAACAGAAACAATATCAACTATTTTATTTTTTTCAATAATTATATCGACGGGCCCTGCTGGAGGACCACCCGTCCCATCTATCAGGGTAGCCCCTCGAATAATTAGTTGGTCATAAGGGCCCTCTCCTTCTCCTGATTTTCGATCAGGTGCACCTATCATTTGGGCTGCCACCAATAATGGGGATAAAAAAAACAGTAGTAACAATTGATTTTTCATAGTATGAATTTTAAAGATTAAGTTTAAACATGATTTACTTATTATACAATGTATTAACTGAATTGATTATTATTTCTTAATTAATTATGAATTTAAGCACAAGATTAACAACATCACTATTACACTGTTACAAAAACCTTAAATAAGGGTGACAGATTTTTCCATTTAATAGTTAATAAATCTTTTATTTTGAAATAAACTTTAATTACATTTAAAAAAATATAGCGTTAATTTTTTATTAAATTTTGCTATTGAAGTTGAATGGCTTGTATCAATTACCTCTGCAGTTACTACTGTGCCAACAATGTTCATCAGAACAAATTTATGTATGTAACTGAGGTTGAAAAGTTATTTAACCAACGTAGAAACATTGAAATCTATAGTAGGAAGTTTTAAAAATAATTGCGATGTAAGAAGAAAGAAATGGAATTAATATTATGACCTCACAAAATCTTGGTATTTCACAATTTAGCTCCTCAGTTGAAAAACTTGAATAATGACACTTTAAATCTTATTATTATATATAAGTTAAAAACAACTAAAAGCAACAAATCCATAGCCTTGACTTCTAATCTACGACTTATTAAAAATGAAATCGAAATTGAACCACAAGAACACCAACACCTCGGAAATAGAACAGTTATTTGTTGAACACTTTGCTTTTTTGTGTTTAGTATCATTTACAATAGTTAAAGACAAAGATATAGCCAGAGATGTAGTACAGGATTTTTTCATTTCATATTGGCAAAAAAGAAAAGTTCTTTCTATAAAAATATCTTTTCAAGCATACGCTGTTCGTGCGGTAAAAAACCTAAGTTTGATAGCTGTTAAGAATTCTTATAAGAAACAATCATTAGATGTAGTATTAAATTATCACGCAGCAGAGGTCCCTTTTGATAAACCGAAAAAATATGATAAACTATGGGAACTCTTAAATCAACTCCCCCATAGCAGAAAGGAAATTTTTATTGCCTTTGTTGTCCATGGCCAAAGCTATGCAGAAATTGCAGAGTTAAATGGCATATCAATAAACACGGTCAAAACTCAAATGAAAAGAGCTTATGCTTTCTTGAGATCCAAGGCTAATGAAAATGATATAGTTTATATTTATCTGTGCAGTGTCATTACTGTTTTCCCTTAGAAATGCTTCAATAGTTACTTCTAAAATAACCTGGCCCCTCTAATTTAGTATATCATTTATCTACTTCTTTACTAAACATTATTGAACACCATTGTCATCGTTTTTCAAATTTAACTAAAATCAACTACTCGAAGGAAAACTAATTTTCATTTGTAAATCCATCTCCATAATTTCTTGATTTCTCTGGTCCTTCAAAAAGCCTGAACTCAGTAATGTCTCAGAAATAACCTTCGCTTTATCGAAATCTCTACCCCAAACATAAACTTGCTCCATGTTTCTTACACTGACATGAGCCTTAATAAGATTTTGAGAAAGCGTCCCCATGTTTTTCGATGTGAATTGGAATTCTGAGTGCTCAAATACGTTGAAGCCAATGCAGCTGCGGTCTGTGTTGCTTTAAAACTTTAGACTTCAGCCTAAGTTTCACAAAGCTCTTTAAGGCATCTAATTAGATGATAATGATTTGAATAGATAGTGTATTATGCCTACAAATGGTGGGCTAACAGCACTAATTTTCACTCCAGTCTCTTTACCGGGATTGCAAGAGGCATCAATTACAAAGTGAATTCCCTTCCATTTCAAGGTTTGGAAAATCGTGATCAAGCCGCAGTTGGAGTAATTAGCTCGCAACATTCTTATTGTTTAAAGGTTTGTGAATAGCCACAAACGAATTTATTCTACACTATAACAATTTTTAAGTGGCTCTTTAAGGTGTGTGCAAACCATATATTTAAAAGGTGAGATTGATGATGCGGCCCTTTGACTGCCCTTCGACTGCGCTCAGGGTGACAATTGAAAATAAAAAACTGGCTTGCAGATATGTTTTATGGAACGAAATGGAACGACTGACGAACTCCTTATTACCTGCCCTTCTCTAATTTCAAATGTTTGCTTTTACATTTAAC